>CARDEQ010000072.1:0-7124 GCA_948958005.1 uncultured Clostridia bacterium | reverse complement strand
AGAAAAAGGAATACACGATTTTGGAAGTAGTGAACATTATGACATTATAGATTTCGTATCAAAGTACTTCAATACAGATACTTATAACGCATTAAAAATTTTATGTAATGATTTTGCATTATCACTTTTAAACAAAAAGGAAGACGGAAAAACAATAAAACAATTAAAAGCAAAAAGAGAACAAGAACGAAAACAAAAAGAATTAGAAAAAAAGAAATATAACCAAGAAATGAAAAAATTATGTAATGAGTTATTACAAATAGAGGAACTAATAAAAATATTTGAAAAGACAAGCTATTTTGAAACACTGAAAATATTATACGATAAGCAATCAATATTAGAGACAATATTTGAACAAGAATATATAAGATGAGGAGGAAAAAATGGAGAAAGACTTTGAAAAAAGATTTAAAAAAATGTCTGAAATTAAAAGAGTTGATGAAGAAAAAATAAAATATATAAATTCAGGATTTACATACATAGATAAAAGAATTGTAGGATTTGCAGAAGGAGAAATCTCAGTTTGGAGTGGATTAAATGGAAGTGGCAAAAGTAGTTTTTTAGTACAGCAAATATTAGAATATGCGGATCAAAAAATAAAAACAGTATTATTTTCAGGGGAGATGCAAGATTATGTGATTCAGAACTCATTAGTAAAAATGGTTGCAGGAAAGGAGGCATTAATACCAAGTAAAGACGAAACATATTGGTATTTATCAAACGATGAAAAAAGAAAAGTTATATTAAATTGGTTAGATAGGTATGTATATCTTTATGAAAATGAATATGGAACTAAGGTAGTAGATGTAATGAAAGCAATTCAGTGGCTAGTGCAAAAAGAAAATATAAAAGTAGTTATATTAGACAATTTAATGGCTTTAAATTTAGCAAGTTATCAAGAGAAAGACAAATATGAAGCACAAAGTCAATTTATTAAAGATATTGCAAAAATGTCTAAAAAATTAAATATACATATTCATGTAGTAATGCACCCAAGAAAATCATCAGGCTTTTTAAGAAAAGATGATATATCAGGAAGTGCAGACTTATCAAATGCCTCAGATAATGTTTTTATAATACACAGAGTAAATAAAGATTTTAAGACAAGAGTAAAAGACATATTAGATACAGGAGCAATGACATATTTATCAAAATTCGATAATGTAATTGAAGTTTGTAAAAATAGACGACATGGAGTACAAGATACTTTTATTGGATTAAAATTTGAAAAAGAAACAAAGAAATTTATAGGTGAGGATGATGTAGCTACACAATATATGAAATGGATTTAGAGGAGGATTAGAAATGTATGCAATAGCTAAATGATTTTGTTAAGGAGAAATATTATGGAAAAGCTGAAAAAACAATATAACTATTTATTAAATCGTTATTATAATGGTTGTAACTATATAGAAGAAAATCCAGACCAATTTAATAAATACATAAATAAAATAATGGATTTCAAAGAAGAATTAGAAAACATATTAGAAAAAATACAAAACGAACAAAAAGTATCAGAAGAAGAAATCTTAGGAGGATTTAAAGTATGCTAGAAATTAATAAAAAACAACTAATAAGTTTTGATGATAAAAATAAATTAAAAATTTTAAAGATGATTGCTTTAGGGATAGTAATTTACAAAGGAGAGTAAAAAGAGATGAATGTTTTAACAAGTCAGACAAGACAAATATCATTTGAAGATATAAAACCAAAAAGAAAAATAAGATATGAACAAATATTAGATAGATTAATGACAGGAACTAAAACAGCAAAAGAGATAGCAGTTGAATTATTTGAACTAGAACTAATACCAAGCACAGAAAGGAATTACACAGCACCAAGACTAACAGAATTAAATGAGATGGGATTAGTTAAAGTAATAGATAAAAAGAAATGTAAATATACAGGGAAAACAGTTGCAGTATATGAAATAACATCAAAAGGAATAGAACAAAGATATATGCAACATATCCCTAGATTGGATTAGCCTATGAAATACAATTATCCACAAATAATACGGAAAATGTGTAAAATGCTTAGGTTGCAACAGATTAATTGATGAGAACTTCAAAGGAGTTTATAGATGTGAAAATTACATAGAAAAGGAGAAAACAGAAGATGAACAAATACAGAAATAAAAAAGTAATATTAGATGATTATGTATTTGATAGTATTCAAGAAAGTAAAAGATATAAAGAATTAAAAATACTATTAAAAGCAGAAAAAATACAAGAATTAGAATTACAACCACATTTCTTATTACAAGAAAGCTTTAAAAAGAATGGAAAAACATATAGAAAAATAGAATACATAGCAGATTTTAAATATATAGAAAACGGGAAAACGATAGTAGAAGACGTAAAAGGAATGCAGACAGATGTATTTAAAATAAAACATAAATTGTTTGAAAAGAAATATCCAGATTTGGAATTAAGAATAATTAGTTAACGTTTTAAAGTTGTTATAAATGGAATACTACATATGAGGTGTAGTAATGCAAGATAGAGAAATAATAGAAAAATGGAAACAAGGTTTAAGTAAAGATAAATTAGCATTAATATATAAAAGACAATATAATCAACAAATAAGAATTATAAGAAGTGAAGTAAGAAATCGATATAGTGGTAGATTTATAACAAGTTATGAGGCGTTAGCTTATGTTGAGAGAGTAATATATAAATATTTGAAAAAGGAGTGAGAAAAATAAAAGATATAAAAACTTTAGAACAATTTACAAAAGAAATGCAAATTAAAAACAAAGAAGAAATAATAGAAAGGTTATATAGACAAAGCTTAAAAATAATAAAAATAGAAAATAAACTAGAAGAAACAATAACAATAATAGAACGAGAATAAAATATTTGAAAGAGAGGTAAAAGGATGATATTAGATATAGCATTAGGAATACTATTGGCATGTGCCATATTAATAGCAATAGCAATTTCAATTTTTAAAGATTAGGAGCTGAAACAAATGAAAATACCAAAAATAATAAGTAAAAATAATTATGAATACATGTTTGAAAAAGAATATCCAAACTACATAATGTATAAAGAAAAGATAACAGGAGTAAGAGAATGTTTTTGTAGGCATGAATTAGGACTAGTAAAAGAAAAAATAAAACCTAGTAGAAATTTACAGAAGATACATAAAAGATAGGAGGTTGTAAGAAAGATGACAAGAGAAAGTTTGATATTATTGCTAAAAAGTTATAAGGAGAATAAAGCAAAGTTAAAGTTAAAATTAAGAGAAAAAGAAAATATATTGAGAAAGAGAGAAAAGTTAGAAGAAATAACATTATCAGTTACGAGTTATGAGGATAATAGTAACATACATAGTAAAAATATGGTATCAGATAAAGTTGCAAAACAAGCAATAAATAATGTTAATATGGAAGATGATTCAAAACAAATATTAGATAAAATAGAAGATGAAATAAGAGAATTAAGTTATAAAGTAGAAGAAGTAGAAATAAGATTAGAATGTTTAAAAAGGAAAGAAAAAGAAATATTAGTAGATTATTATATAGAAGGTAACTCATATGAACATATTGGAAATATTACATATCATAATCTATTTGGACAAACTAGATCTTCAGACTGTATAAAAAAGATAATAATAAATTCACTAGAAAAAATATCAAAATTATAAATTACCTAAAAATTACCTGATTTTTACCTGATTATTCACTATTTTTTAATTTTTAGATATAGTATAATTAAAATAGAGAAAAAGTCGCAGATAGAAATATCTCATAAGTCCAAGCGACAAGATAAACAATCCCGCTTTCAAGAGTTGATGTAAAAGTCAGCTCTTTTATTATGTGTTATTACCAGTATACTAGATTTATATAAAATAATTATTGAGGTGATAGGATGACAAGTGAAGAAATAAATAAATTTAAAGAAGAAAACTGTAAAAAATGCAAAAAGGGCATAGATTGCAAGATAATTAAAAATCTAGATGGAAAATTAGTATGTACAGAAGAGGTATAGTATTATGAGTAAAATTGCAGATGAAATAGTAAGAGAATATAAAATGAACCAGTATTACAAAAAATTGAAGGAAGATAAAGAAAAGAATAAAGAAGATAAGAAAAAAGACTAACAAAAAAGTTAGTCTAATACTTTTTAAGAAAGTCTTCAACAATATAAGATACTGGTAATACATCTAAATTTTCAGATTCGATATAGAAAAATGGAGTATTAGTAGTAGTTTCTTTATACATATGTACTGAAACAGTACCAACTTTTTTACCAATTATTTGTTTAGTAGACATATAGTACACCTTTTTTCTTTAGTAATAGTACAAATTTGCAACATATAAAAGTATAACAGAAATAAATATCTAATTCTGTCGAAAGTTGTCAATAAAACAAGTAAAAAATAAAGTTTTAAAGGAGAAGAAAAATGTTAGAAGGGAAAGTAAAAAAAGATTTTAATGATATAGAAAATAATTTAAAGAATTATAGAAAAGGGCAAAAATTTAAAGCGGAATATAAAAGATACAAAGAATTAGAAGCAAAAGGATATGTAGAAGAAGGAAAAGAAGTTACATCAAAAAGAAAATAGGTGATTAAATGGCAAAATCAAAATGGGAACAGGTTAAAGATAAATTAATACTTATAGAAGGATGGGCAAGAGATGGATTAACAAATGAACAAATCGCAGAAAATTTAGGAATTAATCAAGATACATTTTATAATTATAAGAAAAAGTATCCCGAGTTTTCCGAGACCCTAAAAAGAGGAAAAGAGGTAATTGATTATCAAGTAGAAAATGCACTACTTAAAAATGCACTAGATGGAAATGTAACAGCACAAATATATTGGTTAAATAATAGAAAACCGAAACAGTGGAAAAATAAAAGAGAGAGTAGTGAAAGTAATATAGATGAAATAACAAAAGTAGAACAACTATTAAGTAAAATAAAAGAGGAAGCTAAAAATGATAATAACTAATAAACAGAAAGAATTTATAAAAAATGCCTCCCATAGATATAATTTAAAAATAGGAGCAAGAAGATGTGGTAAGACATATTTAGATATATTATATACAATACCTGCTAGAATACTTGAGGGGAAAGGAAAAGAAGGCTTAAATATAATCTTAGGCGTCTCAAAAGGGACTATAGAAAGAAACGTGTTAAGTCCACTACGACAGATGTATGGACAAAATTTAGTTGGATATATAAATTCTCAAAATGTTACAACACTATTTGGAGAGATAGTATATTGTCTAGGAGCTGAAAAAGTTAGTCAGGTTTCTAAAATACAGGGGACTAGTGTTAAATTTTGTTATGGTGATGAAATTGCTAAATGGTGTAGAGAAGTTTTTACAATGGTACAAGCTTCATTAGATAAGCCTTATAGTCATTTTGATGGAGCACTAAATCCCGAAAGTAGGACACATTGGTTTAAAAAAGACTTTTTAGATAAAATTGAGGAAAAGCAATTAGATGTATATGTTCAATATTATACGATTTTTGATAATAATTTTTTAGCAAAAGAGGTTATTGACAATTTATGTAAAGAATATCAAGGGACTGTATACTATAATAGATATATATTAGGTCAATGGTGTAATGCAGAAGGATTAATATTTGGGCAAATTGCAAATGATTATACAAAATATATTACAAAAGAAATTCAATTAAATTCTATTATAAGTATAGGAATAGACTGGGGAGGAAATAAATCAAAGCATAGTATAACAGCAACAAAAATAAGTAGAAGTTTTAATAAGATACAGTGTTTAAAATCAGATACTATGAAAGCAACAGGAACAAATACAAAACAGGTTTTTAGATGGATAATAAATTTTATAAAGGAGATACAGGATAAATATGGTTCTGTATCTTTTGTTTTTGCAGATAGTGCAGAGCAGGTTCTTAATCGTTCACTTGAAGGTGCTTTACAAGAAGAAAATATCAACTTAATTGTACAAGATAGCATAAAGATAGAAATAAAAAACAGGATTGAATTATGGAATAGATTATTAAATTTAGAAAGATTAACTTTTATAGATAAACAAACAGAAACAATAATAGAAGCGTTACAGACAGCTTTATATGATGATAAATCAAAAGATGACAGATGGATAGATGATGGAGAAACGTCAGATATAGATAGTTTAGATAGTTTCAATTATTCATTTGAATTTTGGTTCAATGAAATATCGTATTATTTAGGAAAGGTAGCATAAAATGAATAATGTAGTTTTAAAATATTTAAAAGATAAAGGATATAACACAATATCAACAGATTATTATAATTGGATAAATATGTGTGAGAGTTGGTGGAAAAATGATGTGGATTTCCATAAATATCATGATCAAACTGGAAAAGAAAGAAAACTTTACACACTAGGAATGGCAAAAAGAATAGCAGAAGATTGGTCAAGTATATTGTTTACTGAAAGAGATGAAATAACAACAGAAGCAGAAACAGAAAATCAGATAAAAGCAAATAATGATTATTTGTCAAAACAACTGAAGATGTTAAAAGTGTATAAAGATTTGCCAATAGCGATTGAGAAGGCTATGGCGATAGGAACAGCAGGAGCTATTTTAAGAGTTAAGCATGCTAAAGTTGATAAGCAAGGTACTTTAATAGCAGATAACAGGACTAAATTAGATATTATTTATGTAGGGGCTAGTCAAATAATTCCATTGAGAGTAGAACATGGACAAATTATAGATGTTGCCATTGTAAGTGAAAATAACATAAAAGAAGAGAAAGAATATTATATAGAAATACACAAATTAGAATATAGTCAAAAACTAGAAAAAGAAGTTTATACAATATCTAATACCTATTTAGATGAAAACGGAGAAGATAAGGAAAAAGAAGGCATAGCTAAGAATTATACAATTAATTCTAGTGTGCCTTTATTTAGTATATTAAAACCTGCAATAGCAAATCCGTTGGACACAAGTTATAACAATGTAAATGGTTTAGGTTTTAGTATATATGGAACAGCAATAGACCAGTTAAAAGCATGTGATATTACATACAATAATTTTGTTATGGATTTCTATTTAGGTGGTAAGAAGGTTTTTTATAATAAAAAAATTGTAAACACAAAAACTGTACAGAGGAAAGATAGCAATGGAAATATAATTG
>CARDEQ010000071.1:0-7161 GCA_948958005.1 uncultured Clostridia bacterium | reverse complement strand
TGGTTTTATAGTGCTTATCAGCCTTCCTGTAGATATTTTTACTGGTATATTTAAAATAATTTTTCCTGCTACATCACTTTTATTAATATTAATAATTCCTTGCCCTGTTAAAACAACATTATTGATTTTTTGTTTCACTCCTTGGTTCGTAATATCTTTATTAATAATAGAAAACATTTCTTCAATTCTTGCTTCTATTATTTCAATCAATTCAGAACTTTTAATAATTCTATTTTTATTCTCATCTTTTGAAGTATTTAATATGATATCATTATCATTATCAATAAAAGATTTTAAAGCTAGTCCATATTGTCTTTTTAATTTATCTGCTTCTTCTTCTGATATATCTAGGACTAATTCTATATCTTTTCTTATAGTATCCCCACCTAGTGGTATTGTGTTTGTGTAAACGAATTTATTTCCTTCAAATACTCCTATTTCTATATTTCCAGCTCCAATGTCTAGTAGCATTATATTATCATTTAATTCGTTTCTGTCTAGTATTAGGTTTCTTTCTGCGAGTGTTGTTGGCACCATTCCATCTAGTTCTATTCCTGCTTTTTTTAGTATTGTACTCATTTTTTTCATATAATCTTTATCTACCAAAATTATTTGAGCCTGTATTGTAAAATTAGAGCTTAAGCAACCAACTGGGTCTTGTATTTCTTCTCCATTATCTAATATGAAGCTTTCTGTAACTATATCTATGATTGCCTTCCCTTCTGGAACTTCTATATCTTTTATTTGCATTATACTTGCACTAACGTCTTTTACTGATATTCCTGCGTATTTGTCTTTTGCTTCTTTTATAATACTATTTTGAACAATAGTAATATATTTGCCTGGTACGGTTATGTATGCAGAATGTATCTTTAAATTAGCTTCTTCTTCAGCATCTTGTATTGCCTTGGCTATTGATAAACTGATTTCGTCTTCATCTACTATTTTTCCTTTTTGTATACCTTTGCACTTGCATTTTGTAGAAGAAATGATTTCTATTTGATTAAAATTATTTACTTCTCCAACAATAGCAGATACCTTGGAAGTCCCTATATCTAAGCCAACAATTATATCGCCTATTGCCAACCTTAACTCCTCCAATTTTTTAAACTTTTTTCTGTATTTAAGGATATAATATTTTAGTGAAAAAGTCAATAGAAATTGTAATATTTTTGTAATAAATTTGTAATAAATTTGTCAAATGAAGATGCAGGTTTAGAAATTACTATTATAGAAGGAATTATCTGATAGAAATTAATTAAATAGTCAGCAGAAGCTAGAATATAGAAAGAAAAAAATCGTTAAGGCAAAATATTTATAGTTATTGGGATAGGTAATATATTTACCTATCCCAATAACTTAGAAACTAAAATTCAATTATTTTTTACTTTTTGCATCTTCTTTCTCTTTTTTATCAAAAGCCTCCCATTTCTCTATATAATGTCTCCTTATAATTGTAAGATTATTGAACATTCTACCAACAAATACTACAATAGCTGCTAAATAGATATCTACATTAAGCTTATTTCCAAGCAATATAAGTAAAATCGACAATATGGCATTCACAAAAAAACCCGAAACAAACACCTTGAAATTAAAGTTATTTTTAAGTGTTGCAGTAATTCCTCCAAGCACTGTATCGAGTGCTGCTATTATTGAAATTGCTAAATAATCAGCATACATATATGAGATAGTAGGTGCATTTGCTCCCAATATCAATCCCATTAAACAACCTATTATTATGAATAGTATTATCATTATTTTTCCTCCTATTTTTTCACAAAGTCTAATGTTAAATTTCCAGTATATTTACTTATCACTACATCTCCTGTTTTTAATGTGATATTATAAATTTCCTTATTTAAATCTATATATCCACCTTTTACACTAAGTGCACTCTCTAAGTGTTTTGTATCTCCTATTGCCTTTATAACAAATGGCGATACTATTCTTTCGGTATTTATTTGTATAAAATTACTTGGATTTACTATGTCTGTCATTGAAACTATCCTTTTGTCATTTATCGAAATTGCTTCTGCTCCTGCATAAACTAATTCATTTACTAGGTTTACAAGCTGTTCATATCTTATTGTTCCCTCTTGTGTGTTCTCTATTATTATTGTAATTCCTTCTCCTTGCACATCTGTTAAGCCTATCTTCATATTTGTATCTTGCAATTCTTCTTCTAAAAGCTTTATAGTTTCTTCTTCTGATTTCTCATTTTTTTTGTATTCTTCTATTTTTTCTTGAACCCCTATAAGTTCTTCTTGAACTTTTCCATAATCCTCTTTATATTTTGCCAATGTCTCTTTTAACTCTGTTTCACGCATGAATGCAACTTCTTGGTTGTCAGTTTCATTTACTAATCTAAATTGTATAAACATTACATATACTAATATCAAGCTCATAAGTCCGATTGTTGTATACATTATTGCTTTGCTCTTATTCAAGTTTTACCCTTCCTTTCTATTTCACATTTCTCATATATTTTGGACTTATTGTTCCATTGTATTTAGGAATAGTAATGTTACTTGATCTGACTATGTCTACCCCTTTTCCTTCTTCTCTCAATATTTCTACAAATCCGTCCTCTTCTTGATATACTATTTAAAGTATAATAATCTCCTATTACTTTTATTTCAAATGGTGCATTCATTTTTACTCCGTTTACTGTTATTATTGCTCCACTACATATAATTGATGTTGTCGACATTATTCTTTGCCCATTTATTGATATCGCTTCTGCCCCTGCATTTTTTAATTCATTTAACATTAGCCTTATATCTTCATCATGAATTAATGCTATATTTTTGTCTATCCCCAATTCTTTTGAAGATGATGTATCGTTATCCCTTAGTGTAACTATCAGCCCTTCTCCTGTAAGATCAGTTGTTCCCAATAGCTTGCTCGCTCTTGCTACTTGCTCTCTAAGTTCAATTAATCTTGTATTTTCTTTTGTAGATTCTTCCCTTACTTTTTCTAACTCATTTTCTTTGTTTTCTAACTCTTTATATTCTCTTTCGTAGCTTTCTTTCCATCTCAAGACTTCATCTTTTAGCCCTTGCTCTGCATATGATGTTCCAACAATTTTTTTAGCTTCTTCTATTGTATTTAGTTGCATCATTATTGCTGTTACAAGTAATACACACATTAGTCCAAGTGCCACTGCTATTTGCATTTTGTTTTTCATTCTTATCCCTCCCTTGGCGAAAAGTAAACTGTGTCAGAGTTTAGATATAATATTCCGCTTTCATTTTTATTTTGCTTCATTGAAAAGCTTATCCATGCCATTTTCCCACTTAAATCTTTTGTATTTCCGAGCATTACTGTCTTATTTTCTTCTGGAAATTCTAATATATAGTTATTGTCATCTGATATATCTATACTATTTAATTTTGCTTCTATGTCGTTATTTTCTATTGCATCTACTATTTTAATTAAATCATTAAATTTCGACAAGTCTTTTTCCTCTATTCTGTCTCCCTCTTTTAAATTTTCAAAATTTGTTGTTGCACCCTTTATTATTAGATAGTCTAATGGTGCTAAATTTGTTTCTAATATGTATCCATGTTTGTCTATAAAAAAATATCTTCCACTTTGCTCAATTAAGTAACTGATTTTTCTTTCTACTATATTTATTTCTATTTTCTTTGGATATACACTTTTTATTTCGACAGTTTCAACATATGGCTCTTTTTTTATTTCTGTTATTATACTTGTTTTTGGTACACTAAAGATATTATCTCCTATCTCTATTCCTGCCATTGCTTTATATACACTTTCGCTTATTTGCTCTTCTCCATTTACAATAACTTCCTTTATGCTAAATACCGGTGATACAAATAAAAAAGCAAATATTCCTACGATTACTCCTATTATTATAACTATTTTTAGTAATAGTTTCAATACTTTTTTTAATTTACTTTTTCTTTTCTTTTTTTTCTTGACTCCACCACTTTTTTTATTTACTATTTCTGCTTTACTTTTTTTTGCTTTCTTTTTTATCTTTTTCTTCTTTTTAGCTTTTGGAGGATTGTCCGTTTTCTTGTTTGAATTTAAGCCTATTATAATTTCTTTTCCAAATTCTTCTTCCTTTTCAGTATCACTTTTTTTCTTTTTAGGCATATTCTCCCCCCTTCTTTCGTATTATTTTAAGCTTAAGGCATAAACTATTCTTTTGTCTATGCCTTATGGCTTTTATATATTCTTTAAAGTTATTCTAGCACCAAGTGAATTTAATTTTTTATCTAAATCTTCATATCCTCTTAATATATATTTTGCATTTTCTATTTCTGTTTTTCCTTTTGCATTAATTCCCGCTACAACTAAACTTGCTCCACCTCTTAGGTCTGTTGCACATGTATTTGCGCCATATAATCTTCTGGTACCTTTTACTATACATATTTTACCTTCTACTGTAACTTTGGCTCCCATTTTTCGCAATTCGTTGACATATCTGTATCTGTTTTCAAAGATATTTTCAATTATAATTGAGGTTCCTTTTGCTGTTGCTAGCATTCCTGCAAAAACAGATTGCATATCTGTTGGAAAGCCTGGATATGGCATAGTTTTTACTTCTATATTGTTTAACTTTTTAGGTGCTTCTAATCTTATGCTATCTTTTTTTACATCTATCATACATCCACATTCTTCAAGTTTATGGAGTATTGGCGTTAAGTGCTCTGGCATTACTCTTTTTAGTGTGATTTTTCCTCCACTTCCAGCTGCTGCGCAAAGAAGTGTACCTGCTTCAATTCTATCTGGCATAATATTATATCCGAACATCCTTTAAATGTTTTACACCTGTAATTTTAATTATATTACTGCCTGCTCCTTCAATTTTCGCCCCCATTTTATTTAAGAAATTTGCCAAATCAACTATTTCAGGCTCCATTGCTGAGTTTATAATTTTAGTCTCCCCATTTGCTAAAACTGATACTAGCATTGCATTTTCTGTTGCCCCTACACTCGGGAAATCCAGATGTATATCAGTTGGTATTACTCTTTCTACATTACAGGTAATATCTCCGAGCCTCCTCTTTTATCTCTACTCCAAGCTCTCTAAATGCTTTTAAATGTAAATCAATTGGTCTTGCACCAATATCACATCCTCCTGGATAGGAAAATTTAGCACTTTTCATTCGTCCGAAGCATTGCTCCTACTATAATTACAGAAGACCTCATTTGTCTCATAAGTTCATCAGGTATCTCATTTGATTTAAGTTCACTTGAGTCAATTATTATTTTACCATTATTTCGCTTCACTTTGCAACCTAATTTTTTAAGTATTTCAAACATCATTTGTGTATCATGTATATTTGGTACATTATATAATCTTGTTATTCCTCCGTTAAGAAGGCTTGCAGCAATTATTGGAAGAGACGCATTTTTTGAACCTGATGCATAGGTTTCTCCCTCAAGCTTCCTTCCTCCTTCAATTATGTAACTTAACATTTTGCTCATCCTTTCACTTTTTAGTTTTAGTATATATTATGTAACATTAACATAAATAGTGAAAGTAATATAAATTATGTTATATTTCTGACTATATATTTATTATATTATGTTGACAATTGTTAAAAATAGTTGTATAATATATTTAAGTTCTCTCGAGGGAGAACAATCAAATATTAGGAGGCAATTTCCATGAAGATTAAACAGAAACCTGCTGCAATTCTTACCAACATTATTCCGACAACATGTGCGGTCCGCCGGCTTCTCCACTGGGAGGCCTAGCGCCAGCGCCAGCGGCATCGCCTTCTCAAGTAGAGAGTAGGCGATTCAATCTTCGTTGTAGTATGCCAACTGGGGGATGGGGCTTTGCCCCACCCCCTCTATTTTTTATTAAATACGAAGCTACTATTTTTCCTTTATGCTTTCCTTATATTTTATATAATCATTTATCAAAAGTTTAATCATTGCCACAATAGGAACTGCTAAGAACATACCCATTATTCCAAAATATGCTCCTATAATTGTTATTGAGAATATAATAAGTATTGGGCTTATTTCAAGTGAATCTCCTAATATTTTTGGATTTATAATATTTGCATCAATTTGCTGCAACACTATAACTACAACTGCCATCCAAATTGCCTGTGAAATTCCTCCTGTAAATAGCGTTATAATTATAGCTACAACTATTGCAATTATTGCCCCTAAGAATGGGATTAAGTTAAATAATCCTATCATAAAGCCTAATAAAATACCATATTTTACTCCCATAACTGACATTGCTATGCTTGTTAATATTCCAACAATTATTGCGTCTATAATTTGACTTGATACAAATCTAAAGAATATTTCATTTGATTCTCTAAAATATTTTCCTATATGTGTATATATATTTCTATTAAATATTGCGTTGCAAAATCTTCTCGCAAATCCCACTATTGCACTTCTTTCTGCAAGTAAATACATTGAAACTACAATTGTTACAAATATATCAAATATTGTTGTTGCAATTCCTATTATTCCTTTTGCATATTCACCTATCATTTCTAAATTTAAGAAGTCAGTTAAATTTACGTCTCCTAAATTTTCTATTATTGATTTTAGATTTATTTGATTAACTATTGAATCTTCTGGTAAATTTTCTATTGTTTCTATGGCACTTTTATAATATCCAGGAAGTGCTGTTATTAGTTCTGTTAAGCTTTCATACACTGTTGGTACTATAAATTTTATTACTATTATTACTAATATTATCGCTATTATATATACTGTAAATATTGCAAGCCATCTAGCTCTTTTTTGCATGAATTTTCCTTTTGATTTTTTTAAAAATCCCTCCACCTTCCTACAAGGTAAATAGAATAAGTATGCTAAAATCACCGCCATAATAAATGGCATTAATGTTGATATTAAATTCTTTACCCAAGTTGTTATATCTCCGAAATTATCTAATAATTTATATACTGATATAACAGCTACTGCAAATATGAACCATGCAAACCATTTCTTCCAATTCTTTGTTTTTGTGTCCATAAATTTTCCTCCTAAATTTCTATATCCACCCCAACAGGGCAATGATCACTTCCTAATATTTTATCAAATATATATGCTTCTTTTAAATTTTTCTTTAAATTATTTGAAATTATAAAATAATCTATTCTCCAGCCTATGTTTCTTTCTCTTGAGTTTGCAAAATATGACCACCAA
>CARDEQ010000070.1:0-7308 GCA_948958005.1 uncultured Clostridia bacterium | reverse complement strand
GTTTGATAAACGTAGTGTTTCCCCACCAGAAAACGAAAGTATTATTAGGGGCTCTCAAGAGGGATTTATTGAGTCTATTCGTACTAATACTAGTCTTATTAGAAGAATTGTTAATAGTGAGAACTTAATTATTGAAGAAACTTCTGTCGGAAAACTTAGTCATACTCAAGTTGCTATTTGTTACCTAAAAAATGTTGCAAACAGTGGCTTAGTTAATGAAATAAAGCGTAGAATCGAGAATATTAGTATTGATTACCTGGTTTCTTCTGGTCAGCTTGAACAATTAATAGAGGATTCTAGCGTTAGTGTACCTCAGCTTATTTCTTCTGAGAGACCTGACAGAGTTTCTGCTTATATATTAGAAGGTAGAGTCGCAATTTTAGTTAATCGGAACACCATATGGGTTGGTTGCTCCTGGTGTTTTAATAGACTTCTTAACTTCTGCTGAAGATAAAAACCTAAAATATCAGCTCACAAATTTGCTCAAGGCCATAAGGTTACTCGCACTTTTTATTACGTTACTACTTCCTGGGCTTTATGTTGCTGTATCCTCTTTTCATCAGGAGCTTATTCCAACAGAGCTTTTGTTTGCAATAGTTGCATCTAGGAGCAATGTACCTTTTCCAATTATCTTCGAAATTTTGATAATGGAAATTTCGCTCGAGCTTATTAGAGAATCTGGTGTAAGGGTTCCTGCTCCTTTGGGTCAAGCAATTGGTATTGTACGGTGCTTTGATTTTGGGAGATGCAGCAGTTAGTGCAAATATTGTTAGCCCTATTCTTGTTATTATTGTGGCACTTACTGGTATTACTGCTTTTGCTGTGCCTGATTATTCACTTAGCTTCCATGTCCGTCTTGTCAGGTTTATATATATAATAATGGGATATTTTGCAGGCTTTTTGGGAATTGCATTTTGCTTTATTTTCCATTTGACAGCACTTGCACACATAAACTCTTTTGGAGTTTCATACCTAAGCCCAATGTCTCCTGTTTCAAAGGACCCAAATTCAGAATACTTTTTACCACCTCTATGGAAACGTGAAAACCGTAGAAACTTCCTTAATACAAAGAAGCCATTTAAGGAAGATAAAATTAGTAGAAAATGGAAATATTAAAGGAAAGGAAGGTTTTAGACTAAATTATGAAAGATTCAAAAATGGGCGTAATGCAAGGTGCATCAATTATTATAACAGTTATGATTTCACATATTATTTTAAATATGCCAAACCACTTAATTGCAAGCACTGGTTCTGCTACAATACTAAATTTAATTTTTGTTTTTATACTTGCAACCACTTTCTTTTTCATTGCTACAAAAATTTTTGCACTATTTCCTGGAAAAGACCTTGTTGATATTTGTGAATTTACTGGTGGAAAACTTCTAAAAAATATATTTAGTATAACTGTATGTGTGTATTTTATCACTATTTCGGGTTTCGTTATAAGGACTTTTTCCGAAAGTTTAGTGCTTATATATTTTCCAAATATTGATAGAGAAATGGTTATTTTAATGTTTGTTGCAATTGCTGCTGTTATGAATTTATTTGGGTTTAAAGCAATATCTAGAGTAACTTTAATTACTATTCCTATAATCCTTGTATCAATAGTAATTATATTCATATCTTCTAGTTCACAGTTTATCCCTGAAAGAGCTCTTCCTATACTTGGATATGGTGCAAATGAAACCTTCATAGCTCGGAAGCTCTAATATATTTGCATTTGCAAGTATAATAATCGCACCATTTTTAATTCCAAACCTTGGTAGCCATAAAAACTTTAAAAAGTCTGGAATTATTGCTCTTGCTGTTTATACCGGTTATCTAATGCTTGGAATTATTGCTCTGCTTTTCTTAATTCCTTCAATTGGGGAAATTAATAATACTTTATCAATTTATATACTTTCAAGAAGGGTAAACTTTGGAAGCTTCATACAGAGAATTGATGCAGTTTTCATTTTAATTTGGATAATGTCTATTTTCAATTATTTAGCAATTACAATGCACTTTTCATTAGATGTTTTCAAGAGAATTACTAATATAAAATATGAGAGGGCTCTGACCTTTTGCTTTTCGGCATTTCTATTTACAATTGCACTAATTCCCAAAACTATTTCTGACATAAATTTATTTGAAAGAACTTATTATAAATATTTATCAATAGTTTTTGTTTTTGGTATAACAATGGTAATTTTAATTTGTGCGTATTTTAAGAAGAAAAATAGCCAAAAGAAAGGGGCAAGAGTTCACTATGAAGAATAAGACCTTTAACATGCTTTTTGTTGTATTAATTATTATAAGCTTTACAGTAAGTGGTTATTATACTAAACGTGATATTAATGACATGGCATATGTTGTTGCAATTGGCATAGATGTTCGGCGAGAACAATGATTTAAAAGTAAGTTTCCAGCTCTCTATCCCTTCTAAAAACACCTCTGACCGGTGATTCATCTTCCTCAGCAGATACTGTTATTGATACGATAGAGGCTTCATCTATTGAATCTGCAATTAGTCTTGCAAATGGATTTATTAGTAAAAAGCTAAACCTTTCACATTGTAAAGTTTTAGTCATTTCTGAAGAAATAGCTCGGTAAACGGTGTTTCTGATATTATTTATACTCTGATAAATAATGTTGAATTAAGGCCAGATTGCAATGTAGTAGTAGCACGTTGTACAGCTTATGATTTTCTATCTGATTCAAAATCTGAAATTGAAAGTATAACAGCTAAGTATTACGAAATAGTTGCAACTTCTAGCAAATATACTGGTTACACTTCAAATGTTACAATTGCTAATGTCTTTGATAGAATGTCTGATACTTTTGGAGAGGCCTCTGCTATATTAGGCTCTATTACTTCTTATAATGCAACCTCTGGTTCTTCAAATGTTGATACAGATACAATAGCTGGAGAAACAACCTCAAATTCTGAGGAAAGTAAAAATGCCTCTACAAATATTGACGTTATGGGATTAGCTGTTTTTAAAAATGATATATTAGTTCGGAGAGCTTACTGCTATTGAAACGCTTTGTCATTTAATTGTAGTAAGCGAAATGGAAGAATGTATTATTTCTATACCAAGTCCATTTGATGCAGATGCTATAATAGATTTATATGTAACCTTAGATAGAAATACAAAAAATAATGTAAAATTTATAAATGGCTCACCATATATAACAAGTGAAATTAACCTTAATGCAAAAATTCTATCTTCTGAGAAAAACTCAAATTATTTCGAAAAAGATAATTTGACAATGATTGAAGAGTATGCTAAATCTTATATGAAATCGCAAATTGAAGACTATTTATATAAGGTTTCAAAAGATTATGGTGCTGATATAGATTTATTTGGTAGACACGCAGTTAAACATTTTGCTACTTGGGATGAATGGATGGAATATAATTGGCTTGAAAATTACAAAAATGCATTTTTTAATGTCGATTTAAACATTGATGTAATATCTAGTTATCTAATTTCATAAGCTTTGGAGGAAATATGTTCTTTATTGTTTTAATTTTAAGTATATTTGTATTTTGCAAGACTATGGGATATGCAATATACGAATATAAAAATAATTCAAATCAGATTGCAGCTATTGTAATAGCAGTAATGGCAGTCGTAGCATTAATTGCACCATGTGTAGTTACTTTATTATAATTAATACTATATAAAGAGCGGTGGCCCGCTCTTTATATTTTCTCGTGAAAAATATGCTAATTTTCAACAATTTCCTATACTTTTAATCAATTTAAACTTTAGTATTGTGCTAAAGACTTAAATTAAATGTAGTACAAATTGAAGTATTGCAACAATTATTACTCCTGGTATTCCTAAGAAGCCCACAATTAGCGCTGTTATCCAGTTTATTACTAAACCAACTCCAAGTAAGTTAAGTACATATAATACTACTACACCAACTACTGCATTGATTAAGAATTTTACTATTATTTTCATAGGTAATGCTAATATCTTTAAAATAATAAATAATACCAATATTCCAATGATATAACCTAAAAATGGCATAATCTATTCTCCCCCCTTCATATGTTTTCTTGTCATTTCTAAAAGATTTAATTTTGAAAACCCGACAATTTGAGTTTTCGATCTGTCCTTTTTAAAATTTTCCTCAAGCACCTCGACAATCTGCTTTTTATGTTCTTCATCTAACATATCTATATAGTCAATTATTATAATTCCTCCAATATCCCTTAGCCTTAACTGTTTTGCAATTTCCTCACTTGCCTCCTTATTTACCTTAAAGACTGTCTGTTCTAAGTCCTTGCTTCCTATATATTTACCCGAGTTTACATCTATTGCTGTTAGTGCCTCTGTTTTATCTATTGTAATAAATCCGTCCACACCTTAACCAAACTTTTCTTTGCTCTGATTTTACTAGTTGTTCTTCTATATCATATGTGTTAAATATATTTTCATTCTCTTTGAATTCCACCCTAATCTCGTGTTCTTCTAGCTGGCTTTTAACTCTTTTTACTTCCTCGTAGTTTTTCTCATCATTTACAACTATTCTTTCAATGTCTTTATCTATCAAATCGACTAGTAATTTTTCAATAAAGGTTTGTCCTTCATATACTACCTTTGGCAATTTTAGTTTTTCATTTTTTATTTGTTTTTCAACATCCTCCCATATTTTGATAACACTGTTTAAGTCTTTTTCTAATTCTTCTCTTGTTTTATTTATACTTGATGTTCTGATAATTGCTCCAAAATTTTTTGGTAAAATTTCATTTGCAATTTCATTTAGTCTTTTTCTTTCTTCTTCCCTTTCAATTTTCTGTGAAATCGTTCTAATATCTGTATTTGGCATTATTACAAAATATCTACTGGGTATGCTTATATGTGTTGATACCTTTGCCCCTTTCATATTATTTGCATCTCTTTTTACTTGTATTAAAATTTTGTCACCTGGTTTTACTAATTTTTTTATATTTTTTTCTTCTTTAACTTCTTTATTTTTTACAATGTTTACTTTTGGAAGTATATCTTTTAGATGAATAAAGGTATTTTTTTCTTCTCCTATATCAATAAACGCAGCTTGCATCCCTTGAAGTACATTCTGAACTGTTCCTAAATAAATTTTGCCTTCTAATCTTTTCTTTTTATCGTTGTCCTCATATTTTTCAATTACATTTCCATTTTCTATTAGTACAATTTTTGAAATGTTTTCATTTTTTTCTATAAATATTTCCTTCACTATTTTGGTTACTCCTTTTGCCTTAATTATATTTATTCATTGCAGAATCTATTCCATTTGCTATAATTTCTTCTATTGCTTTTACTGCATCTATAATTGCTTCATCTATTTTTGTTCTGTTCTTTACTTTGCTTAAAATAAATTCTGCTAAATCTTGATGTCCTAGTGGCTTACCGAACGCCTAATTTTATTCTGCAAAATTCTTTATTTCCAAGTTCATTTACAATTGATTTCATACCATTATGTGTTCCAGAACCACCTGTTTTTCTTATTTTTATTCTTCCTTCCTCCACATCAATATCATCATGTATAACTATTATTTTGTTTTCTTCTATTTTGAAAAAATCCTTGAATTTTTTAACAGGTATCCCACTTAAATTCATATACATTTGTGGCTTTAGCAAAATCACTTTATTTCCGGTTTATATTTCCTTGCCCAAAATTTCCTTCAAATTTTGTTCTATTCACTTCTATTTTATTTTTTTTTGAAAATTCATTTATTACGTCAAATCCGTACATTATGTCTTGTATTTCCATATTCTTCTTCTGGATTTCCAAGCCCTACGATTAAAAACATTTTGTTTTGTCCTCCTTAAATTAAATATATTTTACATTGTTTTCATATATTTTACAAGTAGTTTTTATTTAAATATTGATATTTTTTGTTTTTCCGTGTATAATATTGTAGAAAGAATTTTTTAATCGGAGGTACTTAATATGAAGTTTGACGAATGGAATGGTTTTAAGGCTGGCAAATGGCAAAAAGAGGTTGATGTAAGAAGCTTCATCCAAGCAAATTATACTCCATATGAGGGAGATAGCTCTTTTTTGGCAAATGCAACCGATAAAACAAAAAAACTATGGAATCAAGTTTTAGACCTTTACAAAAAAGAAAAATCAGCAGAAGGTGGTGTTTTAGATATTGATACAAAAACAATTTCTACAATTTCTGCTCATGATGCTGGATATATTGACAAGTCTCTAGAAGAAATTGTCGGTCTTCAAACTGACGCTCCTCTAAAAAGAGCTATTATGCCTTTTGGTGGAATAAGAATTGTCGAAAAATCTTGTGAGGCTTATGGAAGAAAAGTAGACCCTGATACAGCACAAGTTTTTCATGGCGCTAGAAAAACTCATAACGATGGTGTTTTTGATGTTTATACACCTGATGTTAGAGCTGCAAGAAGTTCACATCTTATAACTGGTCTACCAGATGGTTATGGACGTGGAAGAATTATTGGTGATTATAGGCGTGTTGCACTTTATGGAGTTGACGCTCTTATTTCTGAAAGAAAACATTTATTAGATTTACTTGACAAGGATTGCTTTACAGAGGATTTAATTAGAGAAAGAGAAGAATTTTCTGAACAAGTTAGAGCATTAGAGGCTCTAAAAGTAATGGCCTCTAAATATGGCTTTGATATCTCTAAGCCTGCACAAAATGCCAAGGAGGCTGTTCAATGGCTATATTTCGGATACCTTGCGGCTATTAAAGACCAAAACGGTGCTGCAATGAGTATTGGTCGTACATCTTCCTTCTTGGATATTTATTTCGAAAGAGATTTAAAGAATGGAGTTTTAACTGAGGAGGAGGCACAAGAAATTATGGATCACTTTGTTATGAAGCTTAGATTGGTTCGTTTCCTTAGAACTCCTGAATATAATGAATTATTCAGTGGAGACCCTGTTTGGGTTACTGAAAGTATTGGTGGTATGGGAATTGATGGTAGAACTTTAGTTACAAAGAACTCATTTAGAGTACTTCATACTCTTGAAACCTTAGGTCCTGCACCAGAACCAAATCTTACAGTTCTTTGGTCTACAAGACTACCAAAAGGCTTTAAAGATTTCACTACTGGTCTTTCTATTAAAACTTCTTCTATTCAATATGAAAACGACGATTTAATGAGAAGATTCTGGGGAGATGACTATGGTATCGCTTGCTGTGTTTCTGCTATGCGTATTGGTAAACAAATGCAATTCTTTGGTGCTCGTGCAAACCTTGCTAAAACTCTTGTATATGCTATTAATGGCGGTAGAGACGAAAAATCTGGCAAACAAATTACGCCTAAATTCTTGCCTATTACTTCTGAATAT
>CARDEQ010000069.1:0-7354 GCA_948958005.1 uncultured Clostridia bacterium | reverse complement strand
TTTAAAAAAACTTTTCCAATATATTTCTTAGGAATGCTTGCAAATGGAGTTCAAGCCACATTTCATTTCATAAATCCATTCATAATAGGTCAAATACTAGATTTACTATTACAGGAGACAATATCCACACAAGAAATAATGAATAAGGTATATTTACTTATTATTGCATCTATTTTAGCATTATTTCCAAGAGCAGCATATAGATGGCTATTTTTTACACGTGCTAGAATTTCAGATACCAAATTAAGAAAAGAAGCCTTAAAGCATTTACAATATGTAAAACCAGAATATTACGAAAAAGAAGAAAAAAGTGCTTTTTTAGCATACCTTTCAAAAGAGCTTTTAGCAATTAGGAAATTCCTAGGAAACTTCTTCTACAATATAGGAAGATTAATTCTTAATCCATTAGTAGTATTAGTAATAATTGCAGTGAAATATAATATACTAATTTCCGCTTCTGTAATCCCAATACTTGCCATAATGTCAATTCTTATCTTCAAAAAATACAAAAAATTAAAAGAAAAATTAGAAATAGCAAGAAAATTAGACATAGAATTGTTCAAAATATCAGACCAAAATACTGCTGGTTTCTCCTTAATAAAACTATATAACGAGCAAGACAATCAAATAAAAAAATTTAAAAAATTAAATGAAGAAATTTCAAATGCATACTATAAGGTAGGAATAGTTAAAAACCAAATTAGCAATTACACCAATATAATATATGCAGCCTGCTATATTGCAGTATTTGGAATATCACTAATCTTAGTGCAAAATGGGGGCTTGACAGTAGGCGCCTTAACTGCCTTAACAATCTGTATTTCTTTCGTTATTTCAGAAGTAACTCAAAGCATACAGCCATTAATAGAAGGATTAGCATACTACAAACAATCAACTAGAAGATATAACTATTTATTAAGCTTAGATACTTACAATACCGAGGGAGAAAATTTAAAAGAAATAGAAAAAATCACAATAAAAAATTTGTCATATAGCTATGATGGTATAAATAATGTACTAAAAAATATAAATATGGAAATAAAAAAGGGAGAGAAAATAGGAATAATTGGACAAATAGGAAGTGGAAAAACAACATTAATGAATATACTATCAGGCTTCCTAGAAATTCCAAATAATACAATATATATAAACGATATAGACATAAATAAATATAAAAAAAGTGAACTCTTTAAAGCCATTAGTTATACAACTCAAAGTCCAATAATTTTAGACGACACCATAGAAAATAATATAAATATAGCAAATAACCCAGAACTTAACCTAGAAAACTTAACAAGCTTAAGTGAACTATCTAGTGATATAAAAGAAATGGAGAAGGGCTTAAAAACAGTAATAGGAGAGAGAGGGACAAGGCTTTCCGGTGGTCAAAAACAAAGAGTTCAAATTGCAAGAAGTATATCAAGCTTGAGAGATGTAAATATCTTTGATGACACATTATCTGCATTAGATATCCAAACAGAAGAAAAAGTGTTAGAAGCAATAATAGACCAAACCAAGGGAAGGAACTTAATAATAATTTCAAACAAAATAAGCAGTATGGAAAAACTAGACAAAGTATACCTACTTATAGATGGTGAAATTCAAGCTGAGCGGTACACCCGAAGAACTATTAGAAAAAAATGAACTATATAGGGAACTAGATATAGCAGAAAGAGAGGGAGAATTAGTATGAAGAGTATAATAAAAAAACATATAAAATCCTTCATATTCGCAACAATCTTAGTTCTAATATGTAATATACTAAATGTAATGCATCCATATATAATAAAACAAGTATTTAATGAAAACAATACCATAAATACACTATTAATACTGTTTATAGCATATTTAACAACTCAAATACTATTTTTAATAATGAAAAGCTTAAGAAATATATGCACAAATAAATTAATGACAAAAATATTAAAAGATATAAGAGAAAAGTTATTTTGTAAAGTATTAAAATTCAAAATGAAAACCTTTAACAAATATAACTCCTCAGAAATATATACAAGATTAACTTCAGATGCAGCAAATCTTTTCGACCTATTCTTTGGATTAATACAAATTGTAGTAAACAATTTATCATATATTATCCTTATGGTAGTAATGATGTTTATAGCAAATGTAGACCTAGCTTTAATTGGTGCAGCTTCAATCTTATTAGTTGGAATAACATCATTTTGCTTTACAAAAAAACTAAAAAAATTAGATAATAAAATATTAGAGAAAAGAGATATAGAAAATAGAGAATTTTCAGAAATGTATAACAAATACAAACTAACATATCTGTTTAATCTTCAAGAAGCCAATATAAAAAGAACAAATAGCCTATTTGAAGACGAACTAAAATATAGAAAAAAATACATATTCTTACATACGATTTCATACCCAGCTATATTAGTTTTAGAAGCAATACGGAATATATGTAATATTAAATTACGCTTTAAATATAAACATAGGGATACCACTTCGGAGATATTTATCTAATAATTTTCTATGTAAAACAATGTAGAAGTCCATTATCAGAAATATTTGATAGGCTAGAAGAAATGCAAACATGCTTAAATTCATTAAAGAGAATAAATAAAATTTTACAAGAGCCAGATGATGAAGATATAGAAAATGGAAAGGACGCAAAAATTTTAAATGGAGATATAGAATTCAAAAATGTATATATGAGTTATACAGAAAATGAAGAGGTATTAAAAGATATTTCCTTCGTTATAAAAAAAGGGTCAAAAACAGCAATAGCAGGAAAAACAGGCGCAGGTAAAACAACATTAACAAATCTTATAATGAGACTATATGATATAAAATCAGGAAAAATATTAATAGATGGATGTGATATCTCAAAAATATCAATAAAATCATTAAGAAGTAATATATCATACATTTCACAAACACCATACATATTTGAAGAAACTTTAAGAAACAACATAACACTAGGGAATAATAATATAAAGGATAAAGAAATTCTAGATATAATCAAGGAGCTAGACTCAAACAATTTATTTGCAAGATTCAAACATGGACTAGACGAAAAAATAAAAGAAACAGAACTATCCATGCGGAGAGCTTCAGTTAATATCCTTCATAAGAGCAATAACACATAAAGCAAATATATACATATTTGACGAACCAACTTCAAATATAGACTTAAAAACAGAAAAACTAATACAAAACCTAATAAACAAAATTTCAGAAAATAGTACAGTAATAATAGTTGCACATAGAAAAGCAACAATTAAAAACTCAAGTCAGGTAATATATCTAGAAAATGGTAAAATAGCAGAAATCATATAACCTTGTCAATAAAAGAGCAAAAATCTTCTACTGATTGAATAGTTATTTCTACCATAGGAAGCTCTCCTTTAATATAGATACTATAAGTATACTATAAAATTATGTAAAATTTAAGTATGCTATGAATTACCTTGAAATTAAATAAATAAAATTGCAATTAAACCTTGTATTTTGTTATATTTTACTATATAATATATCTATTAAATCTATAAGAGGGGGAGAAATATGTCATTTATTGAAAATATAAAATCACAAGCCAAAAATGATATAAAAACCATTGTACTTCCAGAAGCGGAGGATATAAGAACATTAGAAGCAACAGAAATGGTTTTAAACGAAGGATATGCAAAATTAATCTTAGTAGGAAACAAAGAAAAAATTAAAGAGCTTGCAAAAGCAAAAAATCTAAATATAGAAAATGCTGAAATTATAGACCCTAATAATAGTAATGAAAAAGAAGAATACGCAAATAAACTATATGAGCTTACAAAAGAAAAAGGAATGACAGAAGAAAAAGCAAGAGAGTTAATACTTGATCCTGTTTATTTTGGAATGATGATGGTAAAATGTGAAAAAGCAGATGGATTAGTTTCAGGAGCTGCACACTCAACAGCAGACACATTACGTCCAGCACTACAAATACTAAAAACAGCACCAGGTACAAAGCTCGTGTCTTGCTTTTTTGTAATGTGTGTCCCAAATTCAGAATATGGAGAAAATGGAACCTTTGTATTTGCAGATAGTGGTCTTAATGCAAACCCAACTGCAGATGAGTTATCAGAAATAGCAATTTCCTCAAGTAAAAGCTTTGAACAATTAGTAGGACATAAAGCACAAGTAGCAATGCTTTCATACTCTACTTATGGAAGTGCAAAATCGGAAATGGTAGATAAGGTAGTAGAAGCAACAAAATTAGTTAGAGAAAAGGCACCAGAAATATCAGTAGATGGAGAATTGCAATTAGATGCAGCAATCGTTCCAGAAATTGCCAAAAGCAAGGCACCAGGAAGTAATGTTGCAGGAAAAGCAAATACTTTAATATTCCCAGACCTAAATACAGGAAATATATCATATAAATTAGTACAAAGACTTGCAAAAGCAGAAGCCTATGGCCCTTTGTGCCAAGGAATTGCAAGACCTGTAAATGACCTATCAAGAGGCTGCTCATCAAGAGATATAGCAGGAGTTGTTGCAATAACAGCTGTTCAAGCACAAGCCTTCACAAAATAAATAATATCAAAAAAGGAAAGGAAGCATATTTATGAAAATATTAGTTTTAAATTCAGGAAGCTCTTCATTAAAATATCAATTAATTGATATGCAAACAGAGGAAGTTATTGCAAAAGGAAACTTTGAAAGAATTGGCCAAAATAATTCATTTCTAACACACAAAGTAGGAGAAGATAAGTATGTTATTGAGCATGCTGTAAAAAACCATGAGGAGGCAATTAAAGTTGTTTTAGAGCAGCTTATAGAAGCAGACTATTCAGTAATAAAGGATTTAAATGAAATAGATGCAGTAGGACATAGAATAGTACATGGAGGAGAGCACTTTACAAAATCTGTAATCGTAGACGATAATGTAATAGAAGAAATAAGAAAAGCAGCAGCACTTGCACCATTACATAATAAAGCAGCAGTAGCAGGAATAGAAGCTTGTAAACATTTAATGCCAGGAAAACCAATGGTAACAGTATTCGATACAGCCTTCCATCAAACAATGCCTAAAAAAGCATACATCTATGCAATACCTTATGAATACTATGAAAAATATGGGATTCGTAGATATGGTGCACATGGAACCTCACATAGATTTGTATCAGATAGAGCAGCAGAGTTATTGGGAGGTCTAACACCAGAAACAAAAATTGTAACTTGTCACTTAGGCCAAGGAGCTAGCATTGCAGCAGTAAAAGGTGGAAAATGTGTGGAAACTAGTATGGGACTAACACCACTTGCAGGTATCCCAATGGGAACAAGATCAGGAGATATAGACCCTGCTATAATAAAATTCATAATGGATAAAGAAAATGTATCCATAGAGGAAATAGATACAATCCTAAATAAAAAATCAGGAGTATTTGGAATATCAGGAGTAAGCCCAGACTCAAGAGATATAGAGGCAGCAGCAGCTGACGGACACGAAAGAGCAAAACTAGCCCTAGATATCCAAAACTATGCAGTAGCACAGCACATAGCAAAATACGCAGTAGCAATGCAGGGAATAGACGCAATAGTATTCACAGCAGGAATTGGAGAAAACGAAAAAAATACAAGAAAAGCAGTATGTGACTACCTAGCATACATGGGAATAAAAATAGATGAGGAACTAAACAAATCAAGAGGAAAAGAAGTAGAGCTATCTACAAAAGAATCTTCAATAAGAATATTCGTAATCCCAACAAACGAAGAACTAGTAATCGCAAGAGACACAAAAGAGCTAGTTTCAAATATTTAACGAATTAGAAATAACCTTAGCTCACCCAAATTAAAGAAAGGAGAAATAAAACATGGCAAAAATATTAGAAGACATATCAAGAACATTTAATGAATTCCTATTATTACCAAACCTAACAACAGAAGACTGTATTCCAAACAATGTAAACCTAAAAACCCCACTTGTAAAATTCAAGAAGGGTGAAGAACCAAAATACTCAGCAAACATCCCAATGGTATCAGCAATAATGCAATCAGTATCAGGAGAGAAAATGGGTGTAGCCCTAGCACGTGAGGGAGGACTTGCCTTCATATATGGTGCCCAAACGATTGAAGCACAAGCAGAAATGGTATATCGAGTAAAAAAGCATAAAGCAGGATTTGTAATAAGCGACTCAAACGTAAAATCAGGTACTCCACTAAGAGAAGTCATGGAATTATCAAGAAGCACAGGGCACTCAACAGTAATAGTAACAGACGATGGAACAGCAACCGGAAAATTTCTAGGAATAGTCACAGATAAAGATTATAGACCTTCAAAGGATAATCTAGATGCACCAATAGACGATTATATGACAAGAGCGGAAGATACAATTTCAGCAAAAAAAGGAACAACACTTTCAGAAGCAAATGATATAATCTGGAGCAATAAAATAAATTGCTTACCTATCCTTACAGAAGAAGGAAATTTAAAATATCTAGTATTTAGAAAAGATTATGAGGAAAGAAAAAATAATCCAAACTCATTACTTGATGAGGATAAAAGATACATAGTAGGTGCAGGAATAAATACAAGAGATTATGAAGAAAGAATACCTGCATTAGTAGAAGCTGGTGTAGACATACTTTGTATGGACTCATCTGATGGATACTCAATATGGCAAAAAAGGACAATAGACTTTGTAAGAGAAAAATATGGAGAAAATGTTAAAATAGGTGCTGGAAATGTAGTTGATGCAGAAGGCTTCAGATATTTAGCAAATGCAGGTGCAGACTTCATAAAAGTTGGAGTAGGAGGAGGCTCAATCTGTATTACAAGAGAAACAAAGGGAATAGGACGTGGACAAGCAAGTGCATTAATAGATGTTGTAAATGAAAGAAACAAATATTACGAAGAAACAGGAATATATATTCCAATATGCTCAGATGGAGGAATTGTACACGACCATCATATAACAATAGCCTTAGCACTAGGAGCAGATTTTGTAATGATGGGAAGATACTTCGCAAGATTTGACGAAAGCCCAACAAAGGTATTAAAAATAGGAAATAACTATGTAAAAGAATACTGGGGAGAAGGTTCAAACAGAGCAAAGAACTGGCAAAGATATGACCTTGGTGGAAACAAAGACAAGCTATCTTTTGAAGAAGGGGTAGACTCATATATTCCATATGCAGGACCACTAAAAGATACTCTAGATGTAACAATACTAAAAATAAAATCAACAATGTGCAACTGCGGAGCAACAAACATACCAGAGCTACATGAAAAAGCAAGACTAACATTAGTATCAGATGTAAGTATATCAGAAGGAAAAGCACATGATGTAATACTTAAAGAAATAGATAATTCTTATAAAAATTAACTATAATTGGGAGGCTACTAACTAGC
>CARDEQ010000068.1:0-7532 GCA_948958005.1 uncultured Clostridia bacterium | reverse complement strand
TAGAGAAGCAAAAAGAAACTGTATATGAAGTTAGAGTTGCAAAAAGCGACATGGGACGTGTAATTGGAAAAGAGGGTAGAATAGCTAAAGCGATTAGAACTTTATTTAAAGCAGTCTCAGCAAGAGAACAAAAGAAAGTTACAATTGAATTTATAGATTAGGAGAAATCCAAAGCATGGATAACTTATTAGAAATAGGTCAAATAGTAAACTCATATGGAATAAAAGGCTTTCTCAAGGTGGTGCCATATACAGACAATGTAGAAAGGTATGATGACCTAAAAACAATATATATAGAAAAGAATAGAAGGCTAATCCAAATGGAAATAGAAGAAGTAAAGTATCACAAAAATCTAGTACTTTTAAAACTAAAGGGAATAGACGATATAAATGATACTTTAGAATTAAAAAACTGCTATATCAAAATAGACAGAAAAGATGCTGTTAAATTACCAGAAGATACCTATTTTATAGTAGATTTAATAGGGCTTACAGTTATAACAGACGAGGGAGAGACTTTAGGAAATTTAATAGATGTATTTCCAACAGGAAGCAATGATGTATATGTTGTAAAAAATGAACTTGGAAAACAAACGTTATTACCAGCAATAGGAGATGTAATAAAGCAAGTTGATATAGAAAATAAAAAAATGGTAGTACATTTGATAGACCGGTTTAGTCCGGAGGAAACAAAGAAAATGAAGTTTAGTGTTTTAACACTTTTTCCTGAAATGTTTGATTGCTTAAATAAAAGCATAATAGGAAGAGCAGTAGAAAAAAATCTAATAGAGTTAGAACTTATCAATATTAGAGAATTTTCAAAAAACAAGCATAAAAAAGTAGATGATACACCTTATGGTGGAGGTGCAGGAATGGTAATGATGCCAGATGTAGTATATGCTGCATATGAAGCAGTAAAAACTAAAAACTCAAGGGTAATATACATGTCTCCACAAGGTAAAACTTTAAATCAAGAAGAAGTAAAAAGATTAAGTAAAGAAGGTCATATCATCCTACTTTGTGGACATTATGAGGGGATTGACCAAAGAGTTATAGATGAAATTGTAGATGAGGAAATTTCCATTGGAGATTATGTTGTAACAGGAGGAGAACTTCCAGCAATGGTAGTTATAGACTCAGTATCAAGATATATTGATGGAGTGCTTAGCAGAGCATCTATTGAGGAAGAAAGCTTTTCAAATAATCATTTGCTAGAATATCCACAATATACAAGACCAGAGGAGTTTCATGGAGTAAAAGTTCCAGAGGTTTTACTAAGTCGGACACCATGAAAACATAAGAAAATGGAGAAAAGAAAAGTCCATAGAGGTCACAAAAAATAAAAGACCAGACTTAAATTAGATATTTATGCAATCAGAAAAATAAAGATTGTAAACTTATAAAAAAGAAAGGAGAAAATATAATGGACGTTATAAAAGCGATAGAACATGAACAACTAAAAGAAAAAGTTCCAGTACTAGATGTTGGAAATACAGTTAGAGTTCATGCTAAAATTAAAGAAGGAAACCGTGAAAGAATACAGGTTTTCGAAGGAATAATAATAAAAAAACAAGGTGGAGGAGTAAATGAAACATTTACAGTAAGAAAAATATCTTACGGAGTAGGTGTTGAAAAAACATTTTTACTACACTCACCAAATGTAGAGAAGGTAGAAGTAGTTAGAGTTGGTAAAGCAAGAAGAGCTAAACTATACTACCTAAGAGACAGAATAGGTAAAGCTGCTAAGACTAGAGAAAAAATAGGAGCAAGAATAGAGAACAAAGAAATAATTCTAAAAGAAAATCTTGCTATGGAAGAAGCAGCAGCTACTGAAGAAACACCAGTAGAAGCAGTAGAAGCACCAGCAGTAGAAACTGAAACACCAGTAGTAGAAGAAACAGTTGATACAGTATCAGAGGAAACAGTTGAAGCTGTTAAAGAAGAACCAGTAAAAGAGGAAGAAGCTAAGACAGAAGAATAATATATATAAAGGCATGTCCCCCACGGCTCTATGAGCCATGGGGGACAAAACTATGAAATTAATAAAAAATTAATGTTTCCTCTATTTCTTATTAAGAAATTTTCTGATATAATATTAAGTATAGAGTAAAAAAGGTGGTATAAATAACATGTATAATATTTTAGTTTGTGATGACGACAAGGAAATAGTTAAAGCAATAGAAATATATCTAGTAAAAGAAAATTACAATGTACTTAAAGCATACAATGGAGAAGAATGCTTGAAAATTTTGAAGGAGAACACTATTCATTTAATTATTTTGGACATAATGATGCCTAAAAAAGATGGAATAGAAACTATCGAAGAAATTAGGAAGGATAAGACTATACCTGTTATTATGCTTTCTGCTAAGTCTGAGGATGAGGACAAGATTAAAGGTCTTAATATTGGAGCAGACGATTATGTAACAAAACCCTTTAATCCATTAGAGCTTATAGCTCGTGTTAATTCTGGAATAAGAAGATATACTAAGCTTGGCACTATTACAGAAGAAGAAAATAAGAAAATATATAAATCAGGGGAGCTTGTAATTGACGATGATTTGAAGAAGGTTACGGTTGAAGGAAAAGAGGTTAAGCTTACTCCTACTGAGTTTAATATTTTAAAGTTTCTTACAAAAAACAAAGGAATAGTGTATTCAATTGATCAAATATACGAAAATGTATGGGAGGACGAGGCATATGGTGCCGATAACATTATAGCTGTACATATAAGACACATAAGAGAAAAGATCGAAATTAATCCAAAGGAGCCTAAATATTTAAAGGTTATTTGGGGAATTGGTTATAAGATAGAAAATATTTAAATAAGGAAGGTTTTTAATGAAGGAAAGCAAGATATTAAAAGCAATAAGCTATATTGTTCTTCCGATATTTATTCGGAATTGTTATACTTGCTATATTTTACAGTGTAAACAAAAAAGTTTATGAAAATTACTTAGACGAGGATTACTTTGAAGGTCAAATATTTGCAAATAACTATATGTATTCGTTAAGAGAGGAGGTTCGTTCGCTAATATATAATACAAATGAGCCTCATTTTATAGGTAAGGGTGGTACAAGGATTTTTTTTAGATTTAATACCTATAATTTTTTATCAGACTTGCAGGATTGCAAATTCTTGATTATACATAATGGTGGAAATAAAGTATATACCAATGTAGAAGACTATGATTTTATGGAGCTAGGCGAGATTAGGGATTATATACAAAATTTAGATGGAAAGAAATTTTATGTTGAAAATGGTAGTATAAAAACAGATTCTAAGATACTCCAAGAACAATGGGAAAACTATAAAGATATGTTCCAAGGTGCATATTATTATACACAAGACAAGTACCTTAATTCAGAAGACTATGAAAAAGCAACTATGGATGCGTTATATAATAAGGTATCAGAAAAAATCGAGCAGTTAGAAAAAGAGCAGGCAGAAAAAGGTGAAGGAGCTTCAGTAAATATTGATATTGTAAGTGAGGCAACAAGGGAGAAGGAAAATGTAGAGCAGAGCATGGTATATGTTGACTATGATATCAGTGATTTTTCAATCTACGTAAGCTATAAAGAGCAATTGCTTCATAGTAGTTATGATGCATACATATTAAATATTTTGCAGAATTTGCAAGGCTATGAGGATATAATTTATGTGTCAGTTCCAATATGTGGAATATTAACAGTAGTAATAATTACATATCTTATAATGTCAATTGGGTATAAAAAGAACAAGGAAGGCATTGAGCTAAATGATATAGATAAGATTCCATTAGAAATAGTTTTTGCTGTATTAATAGGCATAATTATATTGTTGATATCTATTACAGTTAGTTTTACAGAGACTAGATATGATTATTACAAATTATTTTTAAGCGAAATAATAACAGCATATGCAGTCATATATATATTAAGTGCTATAACACTTACTACAATTATCAAAAGAATAAAAGCAAAGACTATCATAAAAAATACAATAACTTGGCGATTACTAAAAATATGCAGAAGAATGTGGAAAAAAGTAAAAAAAGTCATCAGTGTATTCACAGAAAGAATTAGTATTACTTGGAGAGTTATATTGATTAGTATTATATATTTACTAATAATGATAATAGTATTCTTTTCGTGTATTAACTATGGGTCGGCAGATTTAGCAATAATATCAGATATAGCAATTACAATAGGACTAATTTACTATATTATAAAAAGACTAAATTGTTACAGAAAAATAGAAGAACAGTTAAAGAAAATATATGAAGGAAATAATAAAGATAGATTGAACGAGGAGGAGTTTACAAAGGAATTTAAAGAGGTTGCACGTTATATAAATGATATATCTAATGGATTTGAAAATGCAGTGGAGGAGGGAATAAAGAGTGAAAGGCTTAAAACAGAACTTATCACAAATGTTTCACATGATATAAAAACACCACTCACATCAATAATAAATTATGCAGACTTGATAAAACAGGAAAACATAGAAAATGATAAGGTTAGAGAGTATGTAGATATACTTCTAAGTAAATCTCATAGACTAAAAAGACTAACAGAGGATTTAGTAGAGGCTTCAAAAGTATCTTCAGGTAATGTAAAACTTAACTTGGAGAATATAAACATAATAGAGCTTATAAACCAAACAACAGGAGAATTTGAAGATAAATTTAATGAAAAGAGCTTAAAACTAATTACAGACATGCCAAAAGAGGATATATTTGTTGAAGCTGATAGCAGATATATGTATAGAATTATCGAGAATATCTTTAGTAATATAGCTAAATATGCTTTGGAAAATTCAAGAGTATATATTGACATGACAAGGTCAGAAGATAGAGTAAAGATAGAAATAAAGAATATCTCTCAGGATAAGCTAAATATAAGTGAGGAAGAACTTATGCAAAGGTTTGTTAGGGGAGATAAGTCAAGAACTACGGAGGGAAGCGGACTTCGGTCTATCAATTTCAAGAAGTTTAGCAGAGCTTCAAAAAGGCAGCTTCAATATACGAATAGACGGAGACCTCTTTAAAGTAGAATTAGAATTTAATATAAAACAATAAAAAACTCTTATCTTAACTAAAATAGGTAACCCTATATGGGTATACCTATTTTAAATTTATCAACATGCTAACACAAAAAACAAATAATTCATACAAACTATTGTTTTTTAAATCTATTTGTAGTATAATAAAAAGCATAAGTTTATTTTAGCTTTTGGGGGAATTATAAATGAACGATAAAATAATTATAAAAGGTGCTAAGGAACATAACTTGAAGAATATAAATTTAGAGATACCAAGAGACAAGCTAGTTGTAATTACAGGTCTTTCTGGCTCTGGTAAATCTTCTCTTGCTTTTGATACTCTTTATGCAGAAGGGCAAAGGAGATATGTTGAAAGCCTTTCTTCTTATGCGCGCCAATTTTTAGGAATAATGGAAAAGCCTAATGTTGAGTCAATTGATGGATTATCTCCTGCAATTTCAATAGATCAAAAAACAACTTCAAAAAATCCACGCTCCACAGTTGGAACAGTTACAGAAATATATGATTATATACGTTTGCTATATGCAAGAATAGGCACTGCATATTGCCCTAACTGTGGTAAGAGGATAGAAAAACAAACTTTAGACCAGATAGTTGATAATATATTAGAATTACCTGAAGGAACAAGAATACAGGTACTTGCACCGATTATACGCGGAAGAAAAGGAGAATTTGTAAAACAATTAGAGGGGTATCAGAAGGAGGGATTTGTACGTGCGAGAATTGATGGAGAGGTTGTTGAGCTTACTGACGATTTAAGTATAGATAGAAAGAAAAAGCATAATATAGAGCTTATTGTAGATAGATTAGTAATAAAAGAGGGAATAAGAAATAGGCTTGCTGAATCGGTTGAAGTTGCTTTGAAAAATGCAGAAGAATTGGCCTTAATCGATATAAATGGTACAGAAAACAGAATGTATAGTGCAAATTATGCTTGTCCAGATTGTGGAATAAGTATAGGGGAGCTTTCACCAAGAATGTTCTCATTTAACAATCCATTTGGAGCTTGCCCAACTTGTACAGGTATAGGGTATTTAATGAGAATGGACGAAGATTTAATTGTGCCAGACAAAGATAAAACCTTGTATGATGGAATAAAAGCTTTTGGAGCAAGTACAATGAAAAAAGGAGATACCATGGCAAAGATGTACTTTGAAAGTATAGGAAAGCATTATGGTGTAGATATTAAAAAGCCTATAAAAAAGCTACCAAAGGATTTTTTAGAAAAAATATTATATGGAACAGGAGCAGAGGCAATAGATTTTGAATACGAATCAGCAATTGGCTCAAGAAAATTTACAGCACCATTTGAAGGAGTAATTCCAACACTTGAAAGAAGACACAATGAAACAAAATCACAGGGAATGCGTGACTTCTATGAAATGTACATGAGTGAGAGTGATTGCCCGACCTGTAATGGTGCAAGACTAAAAAAGGAAGTACTATCAGTAAAGGTTGGAGACAAGAATATAAATGAGTTGACAGAAATGTCAATTATTAGTATGAAGGATTATATAAACTCATTAAAATTAACTAAAAAAGAAGAAATGATTGCAGATCAAATTTTCAAAGAATTGAACAAGAGATTACAATTCTTAATTGATGTAGGACTAGAATATTTAACATTATCAAGGGCAGCAGGAACTTTATCAGGGGGTGAGGCACAAAGAATAAGGCTAGCAACACAAATAGGCTCAAGCTTAACAGGAGTTTTATACATCTTAGACGAGCCAAGTATAGGCTTGCATCAAAGAGATAATGACAAATTAATTGCCACATTAAAGAAGCTAAGAGATTTAGGGAATACAGTGCTTGTAGTAGAACATGACGAGGATACAATGATTGCCGCAGACCAAATAATAGATATAGGACCACGGACCACGGAGTCCATGGTGGAAGGGTCATTGCTCAAGGCACAGCAGAAGAAGTAAAATTAGTAGAAGGCTCAGCAACAGGAGATTATTTAAGTGGAAGAAAGAAAATTGCAGTGCCTAAAAAGAGAAGAAAGTCAAATGGAAAATCAATAGAAATATTAGGAGCAGAGCAAAACAACTTAAAAAATATAAATGTAAAAATACCACTTGGAGTCTTTACTTGTATAACAGGAGTGTCAGGCTCAGGAAAATCAACACTTGTAAATGAGGTGTTATACAAAACAGTAGTAAAAGAATTAAATGGCTCAAATGAAAAGCCAGGAAAGTGTAAAGGAGTAAAAGGTTTAGAGAACATCGACAAAATAATTAACATAGACCAATCTCCAATAGGAAGAACACCACGTTCAAATCCTGCAACATATACGGGAGTATTTGATATAATCCGTGATTTATTTGCAACAACAAATGAAGCGAAAATGAGAGGATATCAAAAGGGAAGATTTAGCTTCAATGTTCCAGGAGGAAGATGTGAAGCCTGCCAAGGAGATGGAGTTCTAAAAATAGAAATGCATTTCTTACCAGACATATATGTACCATGTGAAGTATGTAAGGGAA
>CARDEQ010000067.1:0-7643 GCA_948958005.1 uncultured Clostridia bacterium | reverse complement strand
TTTATTGAGTTTTTCTTCATTGAATCATTTGTCTTGACTGACTTAATCTGTTCAATATATTCATATGGATTTTCATCATCTTTACTCTTTGCAATTTCAAATCCAGCTTTATAACTAGCACTTTCCAAAGATTTTTTCAAGAATTTATAAAATTCTTCTAGCTCCTTTAATTCTTTTTCATCAGTTAGATTAAGGTTTTCTATTCTTTCCTTTTTTTCTGTTATACTAAACCATCTAGTATCCTTTCCAAAAATATCTAACATTGTTTTAATATAATCTCTCTCAAAGCCCTCGAATACTTTTGTATCTACCTCGAGCATATTTCCGGATTTCTTCTATTAATTCTGTCTTTCCTACATTTTCAATTATCTTGTAAAATCCTAGTACTCCACTGTTGAATAAAAAGTTATTAAGTCTTATCTCTATCTTATCCATCTTTCCTCCTTTCCCTAAATTACATCAAATAGTCCGGAACCCGACATCCTTTCTTTGTTCCAATTCCACTTTTATATAAATAATTTAAAAGCTCTGTATTTCCTGTTAATATAAATGTACCAATCGAACACTCTATGCTGTACTCATATACCTTAACAATAGCTTTTCTAGCATTTATAGGTTCAATACTAAATCCTTCTAACAAGCTACTATCTAACCCTTCTTCTTTCATTTGTTCTAAAATATTTATTCTTATATACTTATTGAACTCTTCTTCCTTCTCAAAAGAATAATACATATCTTTTTTAGTTTCTCTATCGTGATTTCTAACACAGATAGGAGAAGACATCTTTATATTTATACTATTTGTGCTTATATTATTCTCCCTAAGTACTGTTACTTTAGTTAATTTCATAGAATTTTGATTCAAATGAAATACTTTATGTTTCTGCTTTAGGAAGGCATTATATAAATGAAGCAAATATGCATAATTATACCCGCTAAATATTATATAAAATCCTGTTCCGCCAAGTTCAATATTATTTTCTTCAAATTTTGGATGATTTAGTATTGTTGAGTAAGTATAAGTCTTCTTCTTTGTTTTGCCTTTTTCATATAAATCTTCAAATAAATTTTGATCATATTCTTGAATACTGTGTTTTATGAAACTAATTAAACATCTTCTATAATCTATATCTAATTCTGGCTTCTCGAGTTCAAAATCCAACTTCAGACGCATTTTATCGCCCCCTTTCTTTTATAATATTTAGACTACATTCTAAATTACTTATATTGTTCTTTTGAAATCAAATAATATATTTATATATTTACATTCAAATCTTTTTAAATTATATCTTTAACTAATTTAATTAAAAAAACATTTTGCATAGTCTGCACTCATAATAGATACAAAATGAAATGTTATATATCTAATTTCATTATAATTATATTATTCAATTATAATCTTGTCAATATTTTTATCCAATATAAATATATTATTTACAATAACCCGACTTGTAGAAGAACAAAAAACTCACACTATTTAAGTGTGAGTCATATTCTAACTACATTGCTCCTTCCTTTTTAAACACAGAAAGTACAGTTTTAAAAATTATCTTTATATCATACCATAATCCCCTATTATTATAATACTCCAAATCAAGTTTTAGCCTTTCTTTAAAAGTATTCTGGCTTCTTCCAGAAACCTGCCAAAGTCCAGTAATTCCAGGTTTGCATTTAATAATATAGTTATAATACTCCCCCATATCCTTCTTTTCTCTATTAAGATATGGTCTAGGACCAACAAAACTCATTTCTCCTTTTAGTACATTAATAAATTGAGGGAATTCATCTAAGCTTGTCTTTCTCAAAAAGCTACCAACCTTAGTAATTCTCTCATCATTTTCAACTTTTCTATAATTCAAATATTTCTCTCTAAATTCCTTATCATTTTTGAGCTTCTTCATCAAAATTTTATCAGCATCAACAACCATTGTCCTAAACTTATATAACCTAAAAAGCCTTCCATTCTCACCAATTCTTTTTTGCATGAAAAATATAGGTCCTTTATCTCCCTCAATTTTATTTGCAATAAAAACTACTATAACAATTGGGCAAAGTACAATCACTCCGATTATTGCAATAAGAATATCCATAGCCCTTTTACAAATCTTATATATATTTACACTATTACTTTCTTGTATCTTTATATTCATGCTTATATTATTAACATTCTCTCCGTTTGACATATTCTCTCCTATTTATGATAATATATCATAAAGCAATAAAAAGTGCAAGACATTTGTCAAAATTTGTCTAAGCACAAAAGCTTTCTTTTATTAATATTTTTTCCAATTTTTGTCTCATTATTCACTTACCTCAAATATTTCTATTTCTTGATTTAAAATAGTTTTAGCTATGCTTATAAATTCCTCTGAATATTGACTTAAAAATATTTTCTGACTTCCTCCCACCTTATTTTCTTGATTATTCTGTATAAGATATTCCTTCAAATATTTAGACACTGCTGTTCCAGTATTTATCAAATTAACCTCATACCCCAATTCCTCTTTAATAATTGCTTCGTAAATTGGATAATGAGTACATCCTAATATAATATTTTTAGTATGTCTCTCCTTAAAAATTTTCATATACTCTTTAATAGCCCTTCTGCCTTCTAAACTCTTAGCCTTTCCCTCTTCTGCAACAGCTGCAAGCATAGGACATGCCTTATTTATAACTAAACAATTTGGATTTCTAACTTTTATTGCTCTCTCCCAAGCTCCACTTCTTATTGTTCCTTCAGTTGCAATAACACCAATTTCATCTAATTCAAGTGGATCTATATATAATACACTTGGCTCAATTATACCAAAAATAGGAATATTAAATCTCGATTTAAGCTCCTCAATAGCTTGGCTAGTAGCTGTACCACAAGCAATTACCACTACCTTTGCACCTTTTGAAGCTAAAAATGTTGTATTCTCTATTGCCAGCTTCACTATTTTCTCCTTTGTCTTAGGACCGATATGGAAAATTCAAAGTATCTCCTAAATAAATCAAATCTTCATTAGGCAAGCTTTCACTTATCCTTGATAAAACAGTAAGCCCTCCGAACACCTGAATCAAATACTCCAATTGGTCTATTATCCATTTCCTTCACACTCCTAACTATTTAATAAAAACTCTAACCCATTTATCTTTTACAAGCTTTCTAACTTTTCTCCTTCTAAAATTGGAATATATCCGCACCGATTTTCTCCTTGAGGTAAAACTTCCTATTTTTATTATATGCATATGTAGCATCCAATTCCATTAAGGTCATAATATGAATGTGTACAAAATATATAATCTACATCATGATAATTATCTTTTATTCTAAAACAAATCCACATAAAGCTCTTACTTCCATGTATTTTTATACTACTATGACACAAAACATCAATTTTATTTTAAACTTATTCTATCTTTATAAATTTTATTATATTATATATTATTATGCTCATTGAAATCAAGAGGTTTCAGCCTGTTTTTGTCGCTTATGTGTTTCTTTCGCCCTTGTTTTCTCTTGATTTTAGCAGTTCTTAGAGATTTTTTCTCCTTTATCATTTTATCCCATTTTTGATTATTTTACAACTTATTATTCTTAAAAACTTATTATTTATTATCTTATATTATCTTACCTTATGGAGCGTGGGGCATTAGCCCCTTAGCGACTCCTTATCCTCAAAAACTCTCTTAAATCTTGCGTTTTGACTGCTTGTCAGTCAAAATTCTTGCGAGATTATCGAGCAAGAATAGCAAGGCTACTCTGTATTTACCTTAGATTTTCTTCTGTTTACTTCTCATTCTATCCAGAAACGTTTACAGGCGTTTTATTTTTCTTTTGGGTATAGTTTTATACTTCTATTCCTTAAAAACGCTTATTTTGGTTTCTGCTACTTCGTTATTACTTTTTATAGAAAAATGTAGGCATCTGTATTCTTCCTGCTTTTATTTTTCTTATGTATGTAAGGGTGTTTCAACTTAAAACAAGCCGAAACAGCTTATACTTATTTATTTATGTATAGGGTGTTTCAACTTGTTTCTTCTCTTATATTATTCCTTTATCTGTTAGCACTCTTGCAACTTCTGCTCCTAAGTCTACTTGTAGTGATTTTAGTATTGTATTGAAAAACGTTGTTTCTCTGCTGTATTTACTGTATAGATATTCATTGCAGTTGCTCTTGTGTGCCTGTATGTATGTTCTTATTCTTTGTTGCAGTTCTGTATCTTGGGGCATTTTATTTATGATTAGTTCTGCTATGTCTATGTCTGTATCTCTCATTGTTCTTGCTCCTCCTTACCAGTCTAGCTTGTCTATTATGTTACGCAAGGTTTCTATATTGCTCCTTGTATAGCGTGCAGTTATGTCTTGCGTTGCGTGTCCGTAGTATTCTCTTAATGCCTAACTTATCGTATTTTTCTACCTCATCTATCTTTGTTGAAAATGTATGTCTTGTGCAGTGGGGGGTTATCCCTGTTATATCTAGCTGTTGAAGAATTGGCTCGAAGATGTAGGCTTTATATTCATAGTATTTTACTGGCTTACCATCTATTGTCATTAGATATTTATTGTCCTTGTTGTATCTTTTCTTTATGTATGGCAAAATGGCTGTATGTATTGGGATAACTCTGCCGTTTTCCTGCTTTAGTTTTCTTTCCGTCCGTACCATATATCTTTCGTCAAGGTGGACGTTCTCTGTTTCTATCTCTAAAAACTCCGAAACCCTTAGTCCTGTGTAGTTTAGTATGAGTATTGTATCAAGTCCGTCTATTTTATCCACGTTCTTCCACAACTTTTCTTTGATTTCTTCGTCTGTAAAAATCTTCTTTTCGTGTACTGTCGTTTCTTTGCCTATGTTTATGCTCTTGTTATATAGTTTCTCTGCTATGTCGTTGTCGTATGCGTATTTATATAGGCAGTTTATGAGAACTCTTACTTGTTTCTTTATGCTGTATGTCTTGCAGTCCTCGTCTATTACTCTTTGCAGATGTACTGCTCTTATGTCGCAAAATTTGATTTTATACAGGTTCTTACAGTGCTTGTAGGCTGTCTTGTATCCTCTTACAGTTCCGTCTGTTATATCTTTATAGTGGATTTCTGCCCACGAAGTATATACCTGTTCGAAAGTTTGGTGTCTTTGGTCTACGTTGTATTTTGTCTTATTGTGCTTTGCTAGTTCTTCAAGTGCTTCTTCTCTTGTTGCAAAGTATCCTAGCACCTTGTAGATTTGAACTCCGTTCGTCTGTGTATGTGTCTGTTATTCTAGCGACAAATGGTTTTCGTCTGTTTCCTGACAGCTTACTTACTCCTCCGTATCCGTTAGGCATTCTCACTTTTTATCCCCTCCAGTTCCAACTTAGGTTACTTACTGGTTCTGTTATAACTGTGTATCTATTTTCGCCTTGTAGTTCTTCTGTCGTTTTATATTTATTTGGAAGTGGCTCGCCTATTGATTTATATAAGAGTGGGGCAGAAATGAAGTATGTATATTTGTTTCCTGTTAGTATTACTGCATTCCCCCAGCTTACAAGTCCTCTTTGGCAAACTACACGAACGTATTGCTCTGATTTTCCTAGCACTCTAGCAGTTTCTGTAACTGTCATATTTATTCTTCTTTGCTCTGTATTTGTCCTTTGTTTTGTCATTATTGCTGTATCTATCATTTCTTATTCCTCCTATTCCAGAGGGCAAAACTTGTTGCCTTTATTCTTTGAAAGTTGCTTGTTTCTAGCACTTCCTATATATAGTATATACCAAAACATTGTTCTTGTATATGATTTTTTGTTATTTATTTTATCTTTTTTGTCTTGCCCTCTTAGATTTTATTATTATTGTTTTATTCTTCTTTTTCGACTGATATTTCTATATTTTCATTTCTATTTGTGTCTATAGTCTTTATTATGTGTGTTATCCTTCTTTCTACATCTATCAAATAAAGTTTTGCTATACCTCCTAGCATAGCTTTTTCATTTCCTTTCCACAAAATATTATTAGTATCTACTTCCACTAATTGCCATAAATTTTTTGTTCTCTTTCTTCGCTCTATTAGTAGCTTTGTATTTTCTCTGTGTTTCTTTTTATAATTATATATTATTTCTCCTAGTTCAGATTTTAGGTCTATTCTATCTACATATTCTCTATTTTGTTCTTCTTTTTTCATTTTACTTTACCTCTTTTCTTTTATTTTTTAATGGGAGGGAGGTTTAGAATCTCCCTCGCCTTTTTAACTTATTATTTCTTTAGTGTTGCGTTCATTTCTTCAAGTCCTTGTTTTTGTTCTTCTTTAAGTTCTCTGTATTCCTCTAGTATTTTCTTTTCTTCCTCTGTTATTGTATCTGCTCCAAACATTTCTTGTATTATCTTTAATGCTACTTGTATTGTTACTTCAAGTACAAATGGTGTTGCTTTTACTTTTATTCTGCATAGGTCTGTATCAAGTCTTATTACTTCTACGCAACTGTTAGGTATGGCTTTTATTGTTGTTTGAATTAAATTCCAGTTTTCTTCTATTTCTTTTGGATCCTTGTTACTATTTTCTGCTATACTTTTCCACTCTTCACGTTCTCTTTCTAGTTTTAGAACTTCAAATTCAGTTTTATATAAATCGTTTCTTAATTTTCCTGATATTAGTATTTGTTCTTCAAGTCTTTGACTTAGTATCCTGTTACTTTGTTTTATCATTTCTGTATAGTTGCTTTCTTTTTGTTCTTCTTTCAAATGTACTATTCCTTTATCTTTTGTTATGTTCTCTGGTATTATATTTGCTTTTCCTGTACTTTCTATTTTTTCAATCTTATTATTTTTCATTTTCTTTTCCTCCTTATTTTCTTTTACTCTCTTTATTTCTTGTTTATTTACTTTTTTAGATTTTGACATTGTTTTGTCCTCCTTTATTATTTATTTATGCACAGGAGGAGTTTTGCCCTCCTGTACTTTTTATATTTCTTATCCCTGTTGTGCTATGTATAGTCCGTTTAGAACTCCTTTTATTACTTCTGCATTTCCTGTTGCTATTATCTTTCCTGTACTTACTTTTATTATTGAGAAGTTATCTCCACCAGCAGTTTGAAGTTTTATGTCTGCGATTGGTTTATCTGCAAGTTGCTGTTCTATTTTTTCCAACCCTTTCTCTTGCAATGGGATATTTTCCACCAGTTCATTTGTCTTTTGAACCAGTGCAACAGCTATTTCTTTTAGTTCGTCAAAAACTTTTCTTTCTCTTTCTGTCCACTCTATCTTGTTATTATATGTGATAGATTTCATAACGTTTTCTTTTGATTTGTTCAAGAAAAATCTTGCCCTTTCTTTTGGATCTTCTGGCAGTTCTTCTTTATAGCTTGCACTTTCCTTTATTGCCTTTTCTGTATCTGCTAGAAATTTGTCAAGGTCTAAGTTCATTGGTGGTTTTACCTCCTTTACTTCTTGTATTGTGTTTTCCTTTGTTGCTCCTGTAACTACTTTATTATCGTTCATAACGATTACCTCCTCTTTTTATATTATTATTATTATTATTATTATTTTGTAGGGAAGGGACAAGCCCTCCTTGATTTTTTATTCTTTTATATTTCTTAGCTTTTGTTTCTTTTCTCAATTTAACTTTTTGCTGTTCAAAATCTTCGTATGTTGTTACCTGCAAAGTTTCTTTTCTGCCATTTATTGTTGC
>CARDEQ010000066.1:0-7788 GCA_948958005.1 uncultured Clostridia bacterium | reverse complement strand
GAATGAATTATGTAATTTGATAAGAACAGCAAGGCAAAAAAAGGGGTTAAAACAAAAGGAGGTCGCAGAACAAATAAATATGTCTACAGCCAGTTACAGTCGGATAGAAACAGGAGTTTGTAGACCTTCGATGGAGTCTCTAAGAAATATCTGTCGAGTTCTTGATTTAAGTTTCTCTGATGCAGTCGAAATATCTGGATATGCTAAATACGCAATTGCCAGAATCAAAAGAGAAATATATCAAGAGTTAGGTATGGAACAACTTATGTGGGAACTAGAAAGATTATCTAAACAGGATTTAGAGCTAGTGATGGAGCTATTAAAGGCAGTTTCTAACCTTACACAAAAAGATAAAGATACAATTAAATTCATTCTTTCAAATTAATTCTTTCGTACAATCCCCTCCTTTAGATTAAGGAGGGGACTATAATTAAATTTGAAAGATAATGTAAATTACAAATAATTGAAGGTCTGCTTGCTTTAGTAGATAAATATTATCTAAAAATACTTTTTAATTCATTATAACTTGCTCTTGTCATCTGTGATTTACCATTTTCCCAATTCTTAATAACTGATAAACTTTTTCCAAGAATTCTAGCTAAATCAATTTGTTTAAGATTATTCTTTTTCCTAAAATCAAGTATAGCTTTACTTGGATTGTCTAAAAGGAAAGCAATATAATCATCATTGATGAAAATTTTATCTTCAATGTCCAATTCTTTTATAACATCTTTAATCAAATTAATATTAACAAGTTTTAATTCTCTATTTTCAAGTCTATCTAAAACACCTCTATCGCATCCAAGTTTTAAGCATAAATCAGATTGCTTTATATTAGCAAGTCTTCGATAATATTTTATTTGCTGTCCTATGGTACTATTTTCATCTATTTTTGGAATCTTCCAAACAGCGTGAGTCTTTACAGTAACTTCATGCTCTAACTTGTCCTTTAATTTATAAAAAAGATTGCTAATTCTTGTTACACCGATTTCCAACATGTGAATATTGCATTTTCAATACAGCGTGCGACATATGTTGCAAGTTTTATATTTTTATCTAGATTGAAGCTATTTATGCCTTTTATTAATCCGAATTGTTCCTATTGAAATAAGATCATCTTGCTCTATATTAGTAGTAGAGTATTTTTTTGCAACATGGGCAACAAGTCTTAAGTTTCTTTCTATTAAAATATTTCTAGCTTCTTCGTCTCCATTTTTTAGTCTTTCTAGGAATATTTTTTCATCCTCTTGGCTTAATGGTTCAGGGAATAGATTAGAACCTTGTATGTATCCGGACTGCAAACATTGCAGATTTTAGGAAGAAAAGGAAGCCGGAAAGGGTTATGCTTGCTATCATTTATTTATACCTCCATTTTTGGGCTTTAAAAAAGTCTTTTTTCACATATTCAAGTATATTAGCAAAAGTTTTAATTTGTGCCTGACCTTTGTTAATTTATTTATATGAGCTTGTTTTACTTGACGGCTTAAATATAATTTTGTATAATTTAGATATTATAAGGAGGGCTTTTTATGATAGACCTTGATGAAAATAAAAGAGAATTACAAGAATTAAAGGATAGATTTTTTAAATTAATAGATACAATAGGAAGTAAAGAAGTGCTGGAGGAAGAACTCAAGAAGTTTGAAGAAAAAACTCTTGAACCTGGCTTCTGGAATGATATTAAAAGTGCTAATACTATTTTGCGTGATATGAAGGAAGTTAAAAATAAGTATACAAGTGTTGTTTCTATAAACAAAGATTTGGATAATTTGATTGAAACAAATGAGTTTTTGGCACTTGAAAATGACGAAGAAATGGCAAATGACCTAGAAAGAAGTACAGTTAATCTGAGGGAAAATATAGAAAGGCTTGAGACTAAGATGTTTCTATCTGGTAAATTTGATAGAAATAATGCGATAATTACGTTACATCCTGGAGCTGGTGGTACAGAATCACAGGATTGGGCTCAGATGCTATATAGAATGTATTCAAGATGGGCTAGCCGTAATCGGTTTTACTTTGAAAGAAACGGACCTTCTTGAAGGTGAGGAAGCTGGAATTAAGAGTGTTACTGCTGTAATAGAGGGAGAATATGCTTATGGTTATCTTAAAGGAGAAATGGGAGTTCATAGATTAGTTAGAATTTCACCATTTGATGCAGGAGGGAGGAGACATACCTCATTTGCTTCTTTAGAGGTACTACCTGAAATTACGGAAGATGTGGAATTTGAGATAAATCCTGAAGATTTAAGAGTTGATACTTATCGAGCTTCTGGTGCAGGTGGTCAGCATGTTAATAAGACTTCGTCTGCTGTGAGGATTACTCATCTACCAACTAATATCGTAACTTCTTGTCAATCTGAACGCTCCCAACTCCAAAATAAAGAAACAGCTATGAAAATGCTTAAATCTAAGTTGTTAGATTTGAAGGAGAAGGAGCATAAAGATAAAATAGAGGATTTAAAAGGAGTTCAAAGAGAGATTGCTTGGGGAAGTCAAATAAGGTCATATGTTTTTTGCCCATACACACTTGTGAAGGATCATAGGACTGGTTTTGAAATACGGTAATGTTGAAGCAGTAATGAATGGTGAAATTGATAAATTTATGGAGGCGTGTCTTAGGAATAATGTTTAATTAAATGATTTTTTGATAAGAATTTTTAATGTTGTAATTGGATTCTTGCAGATTAATACCTAAAAAACAAGCCTTTAGCTGATTAGGAATTTTAAATGTTACCAGCTAATGGCTTGTTTTTGCATTTTTACTTTCTTAAAAACCAGCTGGAATTATAAAAACTAGATTTATATTTTTGTTCTAAACTTTTAAAATCATGAATATATATAATATATAAACATACGAGAAAGGTTGGGTGTATGATATGACGCTTGAGGAGAGAAGAAATATGAGCCAAACTACTATTCAGAATTTGATATTAGAGAATAGAGAAAAACTTAGTATATCTGAGTATTAGATGTTCTAAGTTTTGATGACCAAATTGTCATGGTTGAAACTGAACTTCGGTCTTCTTACTATAAAAGGCGAAGGACTTAAGATAAATAAGTTAAGTATTGATACTTCTGAGGTTATAGTTGAGGGAGATATTAGTGGACTTAATTATTCTGATAAAGAATTAGGAAAAGATAAGGCTCGGTAGTTTAATTAGTAAAATCTTTAGATAGTATAGGTGAGATAGATTTTGAACAATATTATAGTTAATCAAGCTTACTTATTTTTGATTTTTATATTAAATGGAATATTTATAGGAATTATATTTGACATTTTTAGAATTTTGAGGAAAAGTTTTGAGACTCCTAATCTTGTAACTTATATAGAAGATTGCATTTTCTGGATACTTTCAGCAATGAGTGTTTTATATACTTTATTTGTATTCAATAATGGTGAGATTAGGGGCTATATGTTTATTGGACTACTTTTAGGAATTGCAGTATATATGCTCTTTTTTAGTAAAGCAATAGTTAAAATATCTGTAAAGGTTATAACATTTTTTAAGGAAATACTATATAAAATATTTAAAATCATAATGTACCCAGTAAAAATTATTTTTGAAGCTATAAAGAAGACGATTACCACTTTTTATAGAATATTTAATAATGTCGAAAACAGTTTAAAAAAACAGGTAAAAGCAAAAAAAAATAGAAAATTAAAGAATAAAGAAGGATTTTAAAGTCTTATGTTGAATAATATGAGTAATGGCTTGTATTTGAGTTGCACATAAGAAAAAACTATGGGAAGAGATACATATGAAATTGAATGTTAATAGATTAATTAAAAAATTGATAATGGTCGCTTTCGTTATTTATTTTATAATTACAGTATTTAATCAACAGAAAAAATTAGATGATTATAAAAGTAGTATTGCGATTGTTGAAAAACAAATAGAAGAAAAAACTGAATATAAGGAATCTTTAGTGAATTTAAAAGAAAATGCTACTTCATTAGAATATATAGAGAAAATTGCTAGAGAAAAATTACAAATGTATAAACCTAATGAAAAGGTTTATAAGGATAAAGGAAGCTCAAATTCATAAAACAAACTAAGTTTTATGAATTTTGAATTATTATTTCTTTGAATTTATCTTAAAATATATAATGGTTTTCCTAAATTATGCTAATTTAGCATAATATCTTATTTTTCCAAGTTTAAATATAAAATAATAAAATTATATAGATTATATGGGGGTATAATGTATGGAGATTAATATGCAATTATCAGAATTGCGTCAAATTGCGAAAGAAAGAGGATTAAAGAATATAAGTAAATTAAAAAAAGATGAGTTATTTGAACTTTTAAGACGCAATGAACTAGGACTAGATGTAGAAGAACAGAAGGAGGAAGGACAAGATAATACAGAAGATTTATTTGAAGATGAGCAAGATTTTACTGACAAAAAGGATGAATTTGTAAGTGGTAATGGAGTATATAAAGTTACAAGTGAAAATGATAAAATTGTAGAAGGAATACTTGAAGTGCTACCAGATGGATATGGCTTCTTAAGAGGAGATAATTATTTATCTACTTCTGAAGATGTATATGTTTCTCCTGTGCAAATTAAACGTTTTAGATTAAACACTGGAGATAAGTTAAAGGGAATTGCTAGATTTCCTTTAGAAGGAGGAAAATTCCCAGCTTTAATATTTGTTGGACATATAAATGATGAAACACCTGATTTAGCACTTGCAAGAAAAAGCTTTGATGACCTTACACCTATTCACCCACAAGAAAGATTGAAACTTGAGACTAATTCTAAGGAGATTGCTATGCGTTTAATAGATTTGGTTTCTCCTGTTGGAAAAGGGCAGAGGGGAATGATTGTTGCACCTCCAAAAGTTGGTAAGACGACTCTTTTGAAAAAAATTGCAAATAGTATTACTACAAATAATCCAGAAATTAAGTTAATAGTTTTATTAATAGATGAAAGACCAGAGGAAGTAACTGATATGAGAAGGTCTATTAATGGTGATGTAATTTATTCAACTTTTGACGAGCTTCCTGAACATCATGTTAAAGTTGCTGAAATGGTGTTAGAAAGAGCTAAAAGATTGGTTGAGCAAAAGAAGGATGTTGTTATTTTGCTAGACAGTATTACAAGACTTGCAAGAGCATATAACTTAGTTGTACCAGCTTCTCGGCAAAACTTTATCTGGTGGACTTGACCCAACAGCTTTGCATAAACCAAAGAAATTTTTTGGTGCTGCAAGAAATATAGAATTTGGTGGTAGTTTAACTATTCTTGCTACTGCTTTAGTTGAAACAGGTAGCAGAATGGATGAAATCATTTTTGAGGAATTTAAAGGTACAGGTAATATGGAGGTACATCTTGACAGGAAATTGTCAGAGAAGCGTATCTTCCCTGCAATAGATGTTAATAAATCTGGAACAAGAAGAGAAGAATTATTGCTTTCTCCTAAAGAGCTTGAAACTGTTTTTGCACTTAGAAAATCTCTAGCAAGTATGCCAGTGGCTGATGTGACTGAGCAATTGCTTACACAGATGGTTGCAAGTAAAAACAATGACGAGTTTTTAGTTAGAATTGATACTTTTTTGAAGAATTTTAAGTAGAATAAGAATTGGATAACCTCTAATTTACTTTAGAGGTTATTTTGTATTTGTATGGATATAATAATATTAGAGTAATTTAAATAGAATTTTTTAACATTTCTAGAAATTTTCAATGGGGGTTAAAACTTGAAAATTATTAAATGGATAAATGATTTTTTTAAGAAATTAGGAGACGATAATGTTAGTGAATATGCAGCTAATTGTGCATATTACACTTTTTTGTCATTTATTCCCTTCATTATCCTATTACTTAGCCTTGTGAAATATATTAATATTGATAGAGATACTCTTGCTTATGTACTAGAGGCAATTTTGCCTAATGTTATGAAAAGTAGTGTGCTTGATATTGTACAAGAGGTTTATTCTAAATCAATTGAAACGGTTTCAATTTCTGCTATTTTTATGCTTTGGTCTGCAAGTAAAAGCTTTTTTGCATTAAATAAAGGACTTTCTGCAATATATGATAATCACAATGAAAATTATATATTTCTCATAGTTAAAGGGATTGTAGGAGCAATGCTTGCGCTTTTGCTAGTAGTTGTAATATTAGTTTTACTTTTGTTTGGAAATTCTTTGGAGACTGTAATACGAGAAAGATTTAGTGAATTTTCTAGTGTGATAGATATTATATTTTCACTTAGAAATGGATTTTCCATTATTATGATGTTCTTTATATTTTTGTTTGTTTATAGAGTATCTGCAAATAAAGAAATTAGAAGCTTCAAGAACTGTGTATTAGGTGCTAGTTTTACTTCCATTGCATGGTTTGCGATTTCCTTCTTTTTCAGTTATTTATGGCAGCTTGGCCACATTAATAATTATTCTTATGTGGTTATATGCTATTATTTATGCTATATTTTTGGGCGCTGAAATAAATATTATAACTGCTGGATGGTTAAATAGATTTTGTGATAAAATTAAGAAGAAAAAGTTAAGGGCTTAATTTTTCTTCTCTAGCTCGTATGCAAGTTCCTAATTTTTGTAATTCAATTTGATATTCTACAAATCTTTCTTTTAATGCGAGTCTTTCTTTTTCAAAGTGGGTTAGACATATTGAACCATAGTATAAATGAATTGCAATTAAGCCAGTAGCTAGTGGGATAGCTATACTCATTATATTTATTGAATATAATATACCTATAACTGCTAAGATGCAAATTAAACAAAAGTATAAAATAAAAATACTATTAAAGAATTTTTGTTTGTTCATTTTATTTTGTAAAACTATTAATTGTCCGTAAAACCCAAGAATATCTTTCTTTTAAAGACTCTGTTGATTTATTGTTATAGTCAAACTCCATATCTTTTTTCTTTATTCCTCCTTTAATAAAATTTGATAAAAATTCTTATGTTATTTTTAGCTTTCTTCTGTTTTTTTAATTTTTTTGATATCTTACATATTACAACTACGTATAGTTTATCACATTTTGATATAGAATCATAGAAAAGACATAAAAAGACAATGAAGGAGAAATTTATGAAAATTAAAAAGTACCATAATAAGAAGAATATCGCTGGTATAGTCATAAAAATTGCACTTAAACAAAGCGGAATGACTAAAGCAGAATTATGCAGAAAGTTAGAACTAGAGGGAGTGGCTATAAATAGGGATGAATTATTACTTATGGAAAAGAACAAGCTTATGATCAAAGATTTCGAATTAGTTGCCATATGTAAAATATTAAAGGTCGATTTGAATATACTGAAAAAGTATATTGCATAACAAAAAAATTGCATTTTTTATAAAATGTACATTGCAACTATACACATTTTATTATATCTTGTATTAAAATATTAATGTTGAGACTAAAAAAGACTAAAAGAGGAGAAAGAGATATGATAAAAAGATACAATGATAAGAAAAATGTTGCAGGATTAGTTATCAGAATCGAAAGAGAGAGAAGGGGGATAAAGCCAACAGAACTTTGTAGGAAGTTAGAATTGAAGGGAATATATATTAGTAGAGAAGAATTATATCGTATGGAGCATAATCAAATGATGATTAAGGATTTTGAAGTAGTAGCTATTTTTCAAGTGTTACATGCAGATTTGAATGTACTTAAAAGCTTTATTGAGAGTTAATTTTTTTTGTTTATTATATATCAAAACAAAATAGGACTAGGGGCAATAGCTGACTAAAGCGAGACTTAGTCTTATTTTGCTATTTTTGTATTTAAAGTTTATTTATTACTATCAGAGTATCTGT
>CARDEQ010000065.1:6617-7906 GCA_948958005.1 uncultured Clostridia bacterium | reverse complement strand
ACATGATTTAATATTTTTTTATTATAGCACATTTGAATTCAAAATACTAGTCTTTTTTATAAAAATATAAAAATTATTTATAAAATTGAGATTTTTCTTAAATAATTTAATAAATAGCGGACACAATAGAAATGAAAAACAAAAAAAGGAGGAAAATTTCATGAAAAAAACTTTTAGCTTTTTTGTTGCTATAATAATATTAAGTATGATTATATTCGTACCAAACACTTATGCAGCAGCATTAGACACAATAGATATAGATACTGACAAAACAACTGTAAGACCTGGAGAGGAGGTATTATTAAATATCAATTTTGGACAAAGCTTAGGAAGTTATACATTTAATATAGACTTTGACAACAGTATTTTCGAATATGTATCAGTTGATGGAGGAAATGAAAATGTTGTAAATGACAAAGTAAAAGTAACATTTTATGATCAGACAGGAGGAACAAATCCTAGAAACTATATGGCTGTAACTTTTAGAGCAAAGGCAGATATTACAACTTCCAATCCAACAGAATTTACTGTAACAGCAGAAGGATTAGCAAATCCAGATGCTTCTGTTCAATTTGATGATATTACAACACCAATTATTAAAAACATTACAGTCGAGCCAGAATATATTGACTACACTATAAAATTAGAGCATAATGGAGAAATTGTAAAGGGACAAGAAAAGACTATGTCTTTGAACTACTCTTCACCTATGGGACGTTATTATGAACATGCTAGACTAATTGCAGAGGCAAATACTCCAGCAGGTGCTACTGTACAATTATTAGCAACTGACCAATCAAATTTGGAGCATGACATTATTCAAAGTGGATGGGGAGATGCACAAGGAAGTAAAATAGGTGGAAAAGATGTTTCTCAAGTTTTACAAACAAAAGCTATTTTTAGTGAAGAAGGAAACTATACAATTACTTTAAAATTAATTGATAGAGATAATTCAGATAGCGTAATAGTAGAAAAAACATTTAATTTTTCTGTTCTAGCAGAAGCAACACCAACACCAACTCCTACAATGCAAGCAACACCAACTCCAGTAGAAACAACACCAGATAATCAGCAGGAAGCAATAGATAAATCAGATGAAACACCTAAGAAGTTACCAAAGACAGGAAGTAATTTATATGTTCCAATTGCTACTATCTTAGTTGCTTTAGTAAGTGCTTATATTTATTTCAACAAAAAGAAATAAGCAGTTTTAAGCTTCTAGTATAAAAGTATTACATTATACTATATTAATCTTTAAATATATTGAATAGGAAATTATTAACTTTTTG
>CARDEQ010000065.1:0-6607 GCA_948958005.1 uncultured Clostridia bacterium | reverse complement strand
ATTATGGACAAAAAGTTAGTTTTCCTATTCGATAAAATATAAAAGCTAAAAATAGAATTCTTTATAAAAACAAACGTAGGTCTGCAAGGTTTTATCTTATTACTTACATATCAGAAATAAATTGGTATATAACAAATGATAATAAAAAGGAGAAAATCAATGACAAGAAGGGAAAGAAGGAAACGAAAAAGCTTAATTAATTATTTGATAATAGGTGCAACTCTTACTTTTATACTTGTTTTAGGAATAGAAGAATACAAAGATAGCAAAGTAAAAGAAAGAAAACTTAACAATATGACATATACTGCTCAAGATATAGGTATAAAAAATATACAAGAGGAACCAGATGATAAAAAAGTGAAAATATATCCAAAAGAAGAAATTCCAAACGAATATAAAGGATATAAAATTGCAGCAAAATTAGAAATACCAAAAATAGATTTAGAAACTTATATATTACGCACATATTCAGAAAAATCCTTAAACATATCTGTTACCAAGTTTTGGGGGGCAGATCCAAACAAAATAGGAAATTGCTGTGTAGCAGGACATAATGCTCAAAATAAAAACATGTTTCATAATCTAAGAAACTTAGAAATAAAAGATGGTTTATGGGTTATTGATAAAGAAATAGGAAGGATTGAATATGAAATCTATGATATTTATACTGTGAAGCCAGAAGATGTGAAATGTTTATCACAAGAAACAGAAGGCAGACGAGAAATAACGCTAATTACTTGTACAAATGACTCAAAAAAGAGAATTATTGTAAAGGCAAAAGAAAAAGAATAAAATAATAAGTTAAAACCAAAAGGAGAGACGAGTTTTGAAGAAAAAGTATATTTTAGTTAGTATCTTATTTTTATTTATATTTACAAGCTTTTGCTTATATTTTAATGTAATAGCATCGACAAAACAAGAAGGAATAGAGAACTTTCCGTCTAGTTATCAACCATATTTAAAAGAACTTTCAAAAAAGCACCCTAATTGGAAATTCACGGCAATGTACACTAATCTAGATTGGAATTATGTTATAGACCAAGAAAGCATATTTGGTAAAAATCTCGTACCTAAAAATTACGGAGATGCTTGGAAAAACACAACTCCTGGACAGTATAATGTAGAGGTAGATTCTGGATGGGTAGATAGCTCTAGAAAAGCAGTAGAATTCTGCATGGATCCAAGAAATTTCTTAAACGAAGCTCGTCTTTTTCAATTTGAGAGGCTTTCATTTGACGAAAATACCAATAACATGGAGGGAATTGAGAAAATTTTATATGGAACAGAGTTTTATAATACTAGAGTTTCATATTTTGATAGTGTAGGAAATACCATTAACATGAATGAAAAATATAGTGATTTAATTTTGAGAGGTGCTCAAACGTCTAGAGTCAGTCCATATCATTTAGCATCACGCATTAAGCAGGAAGTAGGACCTTTTTTGTCACATAGTTCAATTAGTGGAAAAGTAGAAGGTTTTGAAGGCTTCTATAACTTTTATAATATAGGAGCAACTAGCTCAGCAGAACCTATGGGAGCAATAAGAAAGGGACTTCAATATGCAAAAGATGGAAAAGGAGCAAGCCAGGCTACAAAAGATAAATATTTAATTCCTTGGAATACAAAAGAAAGAGCAATTACAGGAGGAGGAATTTTTATTGGCTCTAGTTATATAACTGTTGGGCAAAGCACTATATACTTACAGAAATTTGATGTAAATGATGATAGAAGTATTAATTTATTTTCACATCAATATATGACAAATGTACTCGCACCTTATAGTGAAGCGAGGTCAATTTATAATGGATATAAAAATAGCGGATTATTAGAAATGCCAATGTCTTTTATAATTCCAATTTTTGATAACATGCCTAATTTAGCAACTGATAATCCAAATATTAATAGAAATGATTTTAATGAAGATAATTCAAAAGTTTATTGTACAGGAAATAATGTAAATATTAGGACAGGACCATCTACATCTTATGAAATCATTACAGCAGTAAATAATCAAGATAAAATGACACGAGTTTTAGAAGGAAAACAAAATGGAGAGAGATGGGACAAGGTGGTTCTAGAAAATGGAATTGTTGGTTATATATATCAAACTTATGTGCAGGAGGCACCAGCAGTTACAGTTGAAGGAATAGACTTATCAATTGATAATACTACTTTGCAAAAGGGTGAGACAAAACAGTTAAAAGTAACTATTTTACCAAAAGAAGCAGAAAATCATGAAATAGAATATACCTCAAGTAACCCTAATGTTGTTACAGTTGACGAAAAAGGAAACTTACAAGCTCTCCGTTCTGGAAGTAGTATAATCAAAGTAAAAGCTTTAGAAAACAATGTACAAAATGAAATCGAAATCAATGTATATAGTAAAATGACGGCTATAACATTAGACCAAGATAAGATATATATGCAGGTAGGGGATATCTTTGAAATTAATGCTTATATAGAACCAGAAGATGCAAATAATCCAGAAATTGTGTATCAAAGTAACGATTCACAAGTAGCAGAAATAGGACAAAATGGAGTTATTACAGCAAAACAAATAGGACAGACAGATATTATAGCTGCATCAAGTGAAAATCCAAGTATACAAGCAAAATGTAAAGTGTTTGTAGTAAGAAAAATGGAAGACTCTGAAATCCATTTTGATAGTTCTTTAACTATAAATAGTTTAGAAGTAAGTGGTATTGACGATAATGAAAATCTAGTATCTGATATTAAAAATAAAATTACAACAGATTTGGAAATTGAAATTGTAAGTTATACAGGTCAAAGCTTGCAGGATATTGACAAAGCTGGAACAGGAGCCAAGATACAAATTAAAGAAGATGGTAAAATATTAAGAGAATACCAAATTATCATTTATGGAGACTCTAGTGGAGATGGAAAAATTAATAGTATAGACTTACTTGTGCTCCAAAGGCATATATTAGAAATAGAAGCAATTGAGCCTATATTTAAAAAAGCTGGTAATATTGGTAGAAATGGCAAGAAACCAACATCAGTAGATTTATTACTAATTCAAAGACACATTTTAGGTTTACAAGTTATTGAGCAATAGAAGAATTATAAATTGTTCTAAAGGGAGGCTTTTATGTTAAATAGAAAAGTTTTTTGTATTTTGATTTTTATTATTAGTTTATGTTATTTTTCAAGTGTAATTTATGCAAGTAATCAGGAGACGGTTTATTTGGTAAGTAGTGAAAAAGAAGTAAATCAGGGAGAAGAAATAGAAATAACAGTTAATATAGAAAATAGCAAAGTAGCTGCTTGTAATTTTTCTATATATTTTGAAGAAGAAAAATTTGAGTTTGCTTCTGACTTGATACAAGAAGAAAATATAGAAAATTTGAAGGTAGCCAGAGATAAAATTAATTTTGTCTGGTTTGATAAATTAGGAGGAAAAGAGGCAAAGGAAGGAAAAATAGCAAGCTTCAAGTTTCGTGCAAAAGAAAATGGTAAAACCACCTTCACAATAAATGGAGAATTTTACAACACAAATGGGCAGCTGATAAATACAAATTTTAAAGAAGAACAAGTCAAAATAGGAAAAGAAGATAACCTACAAAAACAGCTGAAGGAGGAACAAGGGACAAATTTGGATAATAATAATTGCAACTTGCAGTCATTAAGAACTAATATACAAGGATTAGTACCAAATTTTGAAAAAGAAGTAAAGGAATATTATTTAACTGTGCCAAATGATGTTCAAGACCTAGAAATATTGGCAGTTAGTGAAAATCCCAATGCCATTGTAGAAATAAAGGGGAATAACAAGCTAAAAGAGGAGATAAATGATATTGAAATAAAGGTTACCTCCGCCGATAAGACACAGAGTAAAGTTTATATAATACATGTAAGTAAAACTAGCAATTTAGAACTTGCCAATACTAATCTAGAAACATTAGCTATCGAAAATGCTCTGTTAAATCCACCTTTTGATAACTTACAAACAAATTATGAAGTAGAAGTTCCAAATGTGACAGAAAACCTTAATATACTTGCAGTACCTGAAAATGAACAAGCGACTATTGAAATTATAGGAAAGGAAAATTTAAAAGAGGGAGTTAATTTAGTTACAGTCTTAGTAAAAGCAGCAGACGGTTTTACCAAAAAAAGTTATATAATAAAAGTTAATAGAAGAAATTTAAACGAGGAGAAAAAATATCAAGAGGAGCAGGAAAAACAAATAGAAGCTTTAGAAAATGCCTATAAAATAGAAAAGACCTCTGCTGATATAACTAATTATAAATTAGACAATACAAATAAGCAAAGTAATAAATATCAAGCTATCAGAAATTGGATAATTATCATATTTGTGATTATAGTAATAGTTAGCCTAGCTTGGAAAATAAGAAAAAAATAAAAACATTTTAAAATTTTATAAATCTACTTGACATTTTTTAAAAAAGGGTATATGCTATATTAGCAGTCGTAAATAGCGAGTGCTAACGAAAGGAAGGTAGATAATATGATAAAACCATTATGTGACAAAGTATTAATCAAGATGTGTGAAAGCGAAGACACAACAAAGTCAGGAATTATTTTATCAGCAAATTCTAAAGAAAAGCCTCAAATTGCAGAAGTAATTGCAGTTGGACCAGGTGGAAAAGTAGATGGAGAGACAGTTGAGATGTATATTAAAGAAAAAGACAAAGTAATAGTTAGCAAATATTCAGGAACAGAAATAAAATATGAGGGCGAAGAGTATATTATAGTTAAACAATCAGATATACTTGCAAAAGTAGAATAAATTTAGGAGGTAATTTAGAATGGCTAAAACAATTTTATATGGCGAAGATGCCAGAAAAAAATTATTAGAAGGTGTAAATAAACTTGCAGATACTGTAAAAGTAACATTAGGACCAAAAGGAAGAAATGTAGTATTAGATAAAAGCTTTGGCGCTCCACTTATTACAAATGATGGAGTAACAATAGCAAAGGAAATAGAATTAGAAGATCCATATGAAAACATGGGAGCAAGACTTGTAAAAGAGGTTTCAACAAAAACAAATGACGTTGCAGGAGATGGAACAACAACAGCAACAGTACTTGCACAAAAAATGATTAAAGAAGGTGTAAAAAATGTTGCAGCAGGTGGAGACCCAATGGCTATAAAAAGAGGAATGGATAAAGCAGTAGATGTAGCAGTTAAAGCCTTAAAGCAAATAAGCAGCTCTGTTAATGGAAAAGAGGATATTGCGAGAGTTGCAAGCATTTCAGCTAATAATTTAGAGGTTGGAGAATTAATTGCAGATGCAATGGAAAAAGTTTCAAAAGATGGAGTTATAACTCTAGAAGAAAGTAAAACCTCAGAAACTAAAGTTGAAGTTGTAGAGGGAATGCAATTCGACAAAGGCTATGTTTCTCCATATATGGTAACAGATACAGAAAAAATGGAAACAATATTTGATAATCCATATATATTAATAACAGATAAAAAAATTAGTAATATCCAAGAAATATTACCATTACTTGAAAATTTAATGCAATTATCAGGAAAATTAGTAATAATTGCTGATGACATAGAAAATGAAGCGTTATCAACACTTGTTTTAAATAAACTTAGAGGAGTTTTGAATGTTGTTGCAGTAAAAGCCCCAGGATATGGTGACAGAAGAAAAGAAATGTTAGAAGATATCGCAATACTTACAGGTGGAGAAGTTATTACATCAGATTTAGGATTAGAGCTTAAAGATGCTACAATTGAACAGTTAGGTCGTGCAAGACAAGTAAAAGTTCAAAAGGAAAATACAGTAATTGTTGATGGAGCAGGAAATAAAGATAATTTAGCTGAAAGAGTACATTTAATTAAAAAGCAAATTGATGAAACACAAAGTGAATTTGATAAGGAAAAGCTACAAGAAAGACTTGCAAAACTTGCAGGAGGAGTAGCAGTTATAGAGGTTGGTGCAGCAACAGAAATAGAAATGAAGGAAAAGAAACTTAGAATTGAAGATGCTCTAGCTGCAACAAAAGCTGCTGTCGAAGAGGGAATAGTTGCAGGTGGAGGAACAGCATATATAAATGTTATTCCTAAAGTAGAAATGCTAATTAAAGAGCTTAAGTCAGAAGAGGTAATAGGTGCAAATATAGTATTAAAAGCCTTAGAAGAGCCTATCAGACAAATTGTCTCAAATGCAGGATTAGAGCCAGCAGTTGTAGTTGAGAAGGTAAAATCAAGTTCAGAAGGATTTGGATTTGATGCAGGAAAAGAAGAATATGTAGATATGAAAAAAGTTGGTATTGTGGATCCAACTAAAGTTACAAGAAGTGCACTTCAAAATGCAGCAAGCATTGCTTCAATGGTACTTACAACAGAGAGTATAGTAACAGATAAAAAAGAAGAAAAATGTGGATGTGGCAGTCATGATGCAGGAATGGGTGCAGGAATGGAAGGAATGTACTAAAATAAAAACAGAAAACTTGGTGAGGCTATTACAGCCTACACCAAGTTTTCTGATTTTGCCCATAAACTAGTGGGCGAATGGAAAATCGCTATTGCATCAATTCTGCTGGGAAAACCAGACGCTGTGCAAGGAGGTTACCATTGAAAATATACTTATTACACCCATCCTGAATTTGAGTTATC
>CARDEQ010000064.1:0-7976 GCA_948958005.1 uncultured Clostridia bacterium | reverse complement strand
CGTAACATACATCAACACACACGGAACATCAACACACTTAAATGATAAATTTGAAACAATAGCAATAAAAAGAGCATTTAAAGAAGCAGCAAAGAAATTAATGATAAGCTCAACCAAAGGAAACACAGGACACTTACTAGGAGCAGCAGGAGCAGTAGAAGCAATAATAACAGTAAAAGCAATGCAGGATAGCTTTGTACCACCAACAATAAACTATAAAGTACCAGACGAAGAATGTGACCTAGACGTAGTTCCAAACAAAGGAAGAGATGAAAAAATAAAATACGCAATGTCAGATTCCTTAGGATTTGGAGGACACAACAGTGTAATCCTATTAAAAAATGTCAGTGGGGACGGGGCAAATTGACACAAAAATAAGTAAAAAGTTTGAGTAAGCTTTTTCGAAAGGCTTACATAGGTGAGAAGGGAGGATATGTTAGTCTTTAAGACCAACATAAAAGAGTAAAAGATGGAATATTCTGAAATCAAAAAAATCATAAGTGATATGGAAAAATCAAGTTTAGCAGAGCTTTCAATTGAGTTTCCAGATGGAACAAAGATAAGCTTGAAAAATCGGTGGAGAAAATACACAAGTAGAAGCAACCTGCGTACCACAAATAGTTAAAGGCTCAGTACAAACAGTAATAAACGATATACCAAAACAAGAGATAGAAAGTGATAATTTAAAAGTGGTAACTTCTCCAATGGTCGGCACATTTTATGCAAAGCCATCTCCAGAGGCTAAAAGTTTTGTAGAAATAGGGACCAAAGTAAAAGTACGGAGAAACACTTTGTATAATAGAAGCAATGAAATTAATGAATGAAATCGAAGCAGAGGCTGCAGGAGAAATTGTTGAAATTCTAGTAAAAGACGGAGAAATGGTTGATTATGGAAAACCGCTTTTCAAGATTAAGGAGGCATAATTTATGTTAGATGTAAAACAAATTATGGAGATAATACCACAAAGAGCGCCTTTTTTAATGATTGATAGGGTAGAAGAATATACACCTCGGTGAAAGTGCTGTTGCATATAAGAATGTTTGTATAAATGAGTGGTATTTTGGAGGACACTTTCCTGGAAATCCAATAATGCCAGGAGTTCTAATAACAGAAGCACTTGCTCAAACTGGTGCAGTAGCAATACTTTCTCTTGAGGAGAATAAGGGAAAAAATGCATTATTTGGAGGAATAGATAAGTTAAAATTTAAAAGACAAGTAGTTCCAGGGGATGTATTAAAGTTAGAAGTAAAAATTATAAAAAGAAAAGGACCAATTGGTGTAGGAGAAGCAGTAGCAACAGTAAATGGTGTAGTTGCAGTAAAAGGAGAGCTAACTTTTGCACTAGTATAATTTTAGGAGGAGAGTATGAAAAGGATACTAATAGCCAATCGTGGAGAAATCGCAGTAAGAATAATTAGAGCATGTAGAGAAATGAATATAAAAACGGTTGCAGTATATTCAAGTGCAGATAAAGACTCAATGCATACAAGACTTGCAGATGAGGCTATTTGCATTGGACCTCGGAAATGCAAGCAAGAGTTATCTTAATTTTAAAAATATAATAGAAGCTGCAAATGTTACAAAATCAGATAGTATACATCCAGGATTTGGTTTTTTATCGGAAAATAGTAAATTTGCGAAAATTTGCGAAGAATCCAACATAAAATTTATAGGACCAAGCTATAAAATAATAGAAAAAATGGGAAACAAATCTAACAGCAAAGAAATGATGAAGAAAGCAGGTGTGCCTGTAATTCCAGGTTCAAATGGAAAATTAAAGGATTTAGATCATGCAAAAAAAGTGGCAAAAGAAATAGGATATCCAGTACTTCTTAAAGCATCATCTGGAGGAGGAGGAAAGGGGATAAGAATTGTAAATTATCCAGAAGATTTAGAAGAAAATTATAATTTAGTTAAACAAGAAGCAAAGGTTTCATTCTCAGATGATGAAATTTATATGGAGAAGTACATAAAAAATCCAAGACATATTGAAGTGCAAATTTTAGCAGACGAGCATGGAAGCATTGTATATTTAGGAGAGAGAGATTGTACTGTTCAGAGAAAAAATCAGAAAATAATTGAAGAGACACCATCTCCTGTAATAGATAGTAAACTTAGGATAAAAATTTGCGAAACAGCAGTAAAAGCAGCAAAGGCAGCAGAATATACAAATGCTGGAACAATAGAGTTTTTGCTTGACGAGGATAAGAATTTTTATTTTATGGAAATGAACACAAGAATTCAAGTTGAGCATCCAATCACAGAAGAAAATACAGGAATAGACCTAATTAAAGCACAGATAAAGATTGCAGCTGGCGAACCACTTGAATATAAACAAAATAAAATAATTATGAGTGGACATTCAATAGAATGTAGAATTAATGCAGAAAATCCAGATAAAAACTTTAGACCAAGTCCACGGTAAAATAACAGGCCTAAATCTGCCACGGAGGTAATGGAATAAGAATAGATACAGCAATTTATGAAGGCTGTGAAATTCCACCAATATATGATTCAATGATTGCAAAGATTATTGCTCATGGCGCAACTCGCGGAGAGGCTATTGCTAAAATGAAAAGAGCTTTAGAGGAGCTAGTGATTGAGGGAATAGATACTAATACAGACTTTTTATTAAAAATAATTACTAATTATGATTTTATTAGAGGAAATTATGATACCTCTTTTGTGGAGAAGCGGAATTTTGAGAAAGGATTAATCTATGATAGTAGATAAGATAAAAAAGCGAGATATAAAGGACAATAGGAGGGAAAATCCTGTTGATATACCTGCACATAAATGGGTTAAATGTGAGAAATGCAAAGAAATAATGTATAAAGATATCGTACAAGAGAATTTTAGTGTTTGCCCTAATTGTGGGTACCATTTTAGGCTGTCTAGCAGACGTAGAGTTGCTCAAATTGCAGATGAGGGAACTTTTGAAGAATTTGATTTAAAGCTTGATACAGTAAATCCTCTTAATATGCAGGAGTATGTGAAGAAAATTGCAGGACTTAGAGAAAAGATTGGAATTGAAGAAGCTGTTAAGTGTGGAATGTGTACTATAAATGGTATAAAGGTTGTGCTTTGCGTTATGGATGGAAATTTTCTTATGGGGAGTATGGGAACTGTTGTTGGAGAGAAAATTACTTATTCTGTTGAAAAAGCAATTGAGCTTAAGCTTCCTTTGATTATATTCAGTGTTTCTGGTGGAGCTCGTATGCAGGAAGGAATTATGTCCTTGATGCAGATGGCTAAGACTTCTAGTGCCATTGCTAAACTTGATTCAGCAGGGCTTTTGTTTATTTCTGTGTTGACTGATCCTACTTATGGAGGGGTTACTGCTTCTTTTGCTAGTCTGGGGGATATTATTTTGGCAGAGCCTCGGTGCTATGATTGGATTTGCTGGACCTCGTGTAATACAGCAGACTATACAGCAGGAGCTTCCTGAGGGATTTCAGACTTCAGAGTTCTTGCTAGAGCATGGATTTGTGGATGCAGTTGTGGAGCGTTTTCAAATGAAGGAGTATTTATATAAGCTGCTTTTACATCACGTGTAGTAGTAAAAGTTATAGAATAGAGGTGAATTTTTGTGAGTAATTTTAGTGCTTGGGATATTGTTCAAATGGTTAGAAGTCCTAATCGTCCTACTGCTCTTGATTATATTGAGAGTGTTTTTCCCGATTTTATTGAACTTCATGGTGATAGGTGCTTTAAGGATGATAAGGCAATTGTTTGTGGGCTTGCTTCTCTTGACGGAGGGTCTATTACTATTATTGCTGAGCAGAAAGGACGTAATACTAAAGAAAATATTGAACGCAACTTTGGTATGCCTAATCCTGAGAGTTATAGGAAAGCACTTAGGTTTATGAAGCAGGCAGAGAAGTTTGGAAGACCTATCGTTACTTTTATTGATACCAAGGGTGCTTATCCTGGCATTCGGTGCTGAGGAGAGAGGTCAAGGCGAAGCTATTGCTCGTAATTTGTTTGAGATGTCTAGGCTAAAGGTGCCTATTGTAGCTGTGGTAATTGGTGAGGGCTCTAGCCGGTGGTGCTCTAGCTATTGGTGTTGCTGATAAGATTTTGATGCTTGAAAATGCTGTTTATTCTATTCTTTCACCTGAGGGATATGCAAGTATTCTTTGGAAGGATTCTAGCAGGGCTAAAGAGGCAGCTGATATTATGAAAATGACTGCTCGAGATTTATATAAATTTAAGGTTATTGATAAAGTAATTAAAGAACCAGAAAATGGGGGAGCAGCAGCAAATGTTCAATTTATGGCTGATAGTATTACTAAAGAAGTTACTAAGGCTATAAAGGATTTAGTAAAATTGGATACAAATGAACTTGTAAATTTACGTTATGAAAAATTTAGAAATATGGGAGAATATATAGGAGGGTAAATATGTTATTAGAGAAAAAGAAAATATTGATAATGGGAATTAGAAATAAATGGAGTATAGCGTGGGGAACAGCTTTAAGAGCTGCTGAAAATGGAGCAGAATTATTTTTTACTTACCAAGGTATAGAAAATAAGGAAAAAATAGAAGGTTTACTATCAGAGATACCTTATAAAAAGGCTTATACTTGTGATGCTTCTAGTGATGAAGATTTAGAAAGAGTTTTATCAGAAATTAAGAATGAATATGGAAAATTAGATGGAATTGTGCATTGCATAGCACATGCTAATACTGACGATTTAAGAAATGATTTTATAAATACTTCAAAAGAAGGATTTGCACATGCAAATGACGTAAGTGCTTATTCATTTGTCGCAACAGCTAGAATTGCAAAAGAATTAGACATATTAAACGAGGAAGCAAGCCTAGTTTCACTTACATATTATGGCTCAACAAAAGTACTTCCAGGATATAACATAATGGGAGTTGCAAAAGCTGCACTTGAATGTAGTATAAGATATTTAGCAGATAATTTAGGTGTGCAAGGAATAAGGGTAAATGCAATATCAGCTGGGCCTATAAAAACACTATCTTCAAAAGGGATAAAGGACTTTAATTCAATCTTAGATATAGTTGAAGAAAAAGCACCATTAAGAAGAAATGTAACACAAGAAGAGGTAGGAGATGCAGTGACATTTATGCTAAGCAATATGTCAAGGGCGATTACTGGAGAAGTTTTATATGTAGATAGTGGATACAATATAATGGGGTTGTAAAGAAGTACAATGTGCCAATAGAAGTAAAAATAAACAAGCACTGGATTTAACACCAGTGCTTGTTTATTATAAATAAACTTATGCTTTTGCAGCATTCAATTTTTTTGCTAAACTAGATTTTTTTCTAGCAGCTGTGTTTTTTACAATAACACCTTTTGTACAAGCTTGATCAATCTTTTTTGTAGCTTCTACAAAAAGAGCTTCTGCTGTTTTTACATCTCCAGCTTCAATTGCACTTTCAAATTTTTTAACAGCTGTTTTATAACCAGATTTAACCATGTTATTTTGCATAGTTTTCTTTTCTATTATTCTTGTTCTTTTAATAGCTGATTTAATATTTGGCATACTATTGTTGCACCTCCTCTTAACCTATTTCTACACTTATCGCCTAATATCATAACACAAAATACTATAAAAAGCAATACATAAATCGAAAAAAGATGAAAATAAAAAATTATAATTATATTTCAATTATAATACAGATTTAAAACTAAAAAACGTTTGACACCATTTATAAAAATTGGTATAATATCGGCATAAAGTGTTTAATCTGATTTTTATGGGTGAATACATAGTTGCTTCGGGAATAATAGAATTATTAAACTGGAGGTGAAAAGCAAATGCTACGCTGGCAATTGAGTGTGTTTCGAACAGACCCCATGGTTGTGGGAGATTTTGCATCTGCCGAGGTTACTCAAGAGCAACTGCTGATGGAGAAAGATTCTGGGCATCAAATTCCAATGGTGACTTCCTTGTGCTTGGATCATCCAAAAGAAGGGGAATTCGCACAGGTTACAAAAGAGGTCTTTGAAGTTTTTGAGATGAGAAATAAGATGGTGGTAAATGGTACAGATGTAGTCAATATTTTCTGCCATACTCCGTGTATCAATATTGATTTGAAGGTCAATAACATAGGTGAAATAGTAATCGCTAACCACCTTCCCTGTGACCTTACTCAGAAACAAATTGAAGCCTTGATTGAATTTGCAGAATTTCTCCGAGAAAGAGGATGGCTTTTCCAAAGGTAGAAAGAAATAGCATTTGAAATCAGCAGAGGCTCCCAAGTTTGGGGGCCTTTGCTGTATAAAAATAAAAGGAATAAAAATTGATTTGACAGAAGCTATAAAAATTGATATAATCTTTACATAAAACGTTTAATCCTGTTTTACAGGTGAATATATGTTGCTTCGGGAATAATAGAGTTATTAAACGGAGGTAAAAAAGCAAATGCTACGATGGCAATTGACTCTGCTCAGAACAGACCCCATTATGGGGAATTTTGCTTTTAGTGAAATTCCCCAAGAGGAACGGTATAAAGAGCGCTATTTTGGACACAAGATTCCGTGGAAGAATTCTTCAGCGTTGGAGGACTCTGGCAGGCTGGAGCTTGCCGGGAGTGCAAAAGCCGTATTTGAGGCATTCAAGCTGAAGGAGGCTATGATAATCGATGGAGCAGAAAATGTAAATATTTTCTGCCGGTGTCCATATACCAACATTGAACTGAAGCTGAATGGAGAAGGCATGATAACAATAGGGAGCGGTGTCTCCTTTGCCTTCACGCAGGAGCAGTTTGGAGCCCTGCTGGAGTTTGCCAAGGCCATAGAAGCAGAAGGTCTGTTCTATCAGGCATGAATTAAAAATCGCATTTGAATTCAGCAGAGGCCCTTCCATTGGAAGGGCCTTTGCTGTACTACATAAAGTAAAAAATAAAAAAACTACTAGTCAAAAAATAAAAAAAGATATATAATAGGATAAAAGAAAGATTGAGGGAGCACAATGCAAAAAAAATTACTGATAACAGAAAAACCATCAGTTGCAAGAGAATTTGCAAAAGTACTAAATATAAATGGAGAAAACAAAAATGGATATCTAGAATCTGAGGATTGGGTTATAACTTGGTGTGTGGGACATCTAGTTACAATGTCATACCCAGAAAAATATGATGAAAGCTTAAAATTTTGGCGTCTTGATACTCTTCCCTTTCTTCCAAAAGAATACAAATATGAAACAATTCCAAGTACAGAAAGACAATTTAATATAGTTAAAGGCTTGTTACTTAGAGAGGATATTGATACAATCTATGTTTCAACAGACTCTGGGCGTGAAGGAGAATACATATATAGATTAGTAGAACAAGAAACAGGTGTAACAGGAAAGACAAGAAAGAGAGTATGGATTGATTCTCAGACTGAAGAAGAAATAAAAAGAGGAATTCAAGAGGCAAAAGACCTCTCAGAATACGATAGTTTATCAGCTTCTGCATATTTAAGGGCAAAGGAGGACTATCTAATTCGGAATAAACTTTTCAAGACTCCTTTCAATAATATATGGAAGAAGAGTTGCAAAACAAATAAATGAGGAAAAAATTTCTATATCAGTTGGAAGAGTTATGACATGTGTGCTTGGCATGGTTGTTTCAAGAGAAAGAGAAATCAGAAATTTTGTAAAAACCCAATATTATAAAGTGATAGGAGAATTTGGCGAGGATAAAACGTTTAAAGCAGAATGGAAGGTAACTGAAAAATCAAAGCTGTTTGGAAATCCTAAATTATATAACGATAATGGCTTCAAAAAGGAGGAAGATGCAAAAGAATTTATTTTAAGCTTAGGGGGAAAAACAGCCAAAATATTAGAAGCGAAAAAATCGAAGACGAAGGAAAATCCACCATTGCTCTTTAACCTAGCTGAAATACAAAACGAATGTACAAAAAGATTTAAAATAAAGCCAGACGAAACTTTAGCTATTATACAAGAGCTATATGAAAAAAAACTTGTAACATACCCAAGAACAGATGCTAGGG
>CARDEQ010000063.1:0-8146 GCA_948958005.1 uncultured Clostridia bacterium | reverse complement strand
CTGTAAAAGCAGGATATAGATTTTTTAGTTTTGGGGATGCTATGATAATTGTTTAATTGTTAATTTTTTAAATGAAAGGTGTGAAGCCATATGGCTGTTAAGTTAAATGATGATAAAGCTGTTGTGAAAATAATAAAAGATGGACTTGAGCGTAATAATGGATACTGCCCTTGCAGACTTGAAAAAAATAATGATACTAAATGTATGTGCAAGGAGTTTCGTGAGCAGATAAAAGATCCAAATTTCGAAGGATATTGTCATTGTATGCTTTATTACAAATCTAAATAAACTTTATTTTAGGCAGGGATAGTACAAATAAATTGAAGAAAAGCATTGACATTTTATACTATCCATGCTAAAATATAAAAATATTATGTCATGTGAATTTTAAATTCATTACTTATTAAATCTCTTAAATTCCAAAAAAATAAAGGAGAATCAGGTCAAATAAGAAAAGCATCAATTATATTTACTAATAAGTAAATATAAATAATTAAATTTAAAAAACTGTTGACATATGAAATTCATAATGATAAAATAAATAAAGATATAGAGAGGAGGAGAAGTATGAAAAAGAAACAATTTGATATGCTTTCAAAGCAAGTAAAGAAAATAGATGAACTTTCGGAGCAGGTAAAGAAAATAGACGAACTTTCGGAGCAGGTAAAGAAGATAGATGAACTTTCAGAGCAGGTGAAAAAAATAGATGTACTTTCTGAGCAATTCAATGAACTTTCAGGCAAAGTAAATGAGATGGCTACTGATATGAAAGATATGAATAAAAAAATGGACGAAGGTTTCGAAGCTTCAAAGGAAAGAGATAATCAACTAAGTATTAAAATAGATAATCTCTTAAAAATACATGATTCCGATATAAAACAAACTCATGATGCTATTAGAGAAGCCCATGATACAGTTAAAAAAGTCATAAGGGTAAAAACGTAGTGTTCAAAAAGAATTAATTTTCCTGCAGGTTCTTTGCAAAAATTAATGAAGGCATAATAGGGGCTTATAATATCTACTATTTATAGCCGTTATAAGCACCTATTTTTATTATTTTACACTAAAATTATGAAGATTACATAAGTCACAGGAAGAACAGACCTCGCATTTTTTGTCAAAAATAAGCTTTATAGTATCTATAAATTCATCAGATTTTCCTTCCATCAAATGAATTATAATCCTTTTAGGAGTTAAGTTTAGTAAAGTATTAAGAGCGTAATCGTTTGCAGAAAAAGTTATATCAGATAAATATTTTGTATTCAAATTATCATCCTGAAGTGGAATTATATTTTTATCTTTATCAAGTAAAACAGATTCATTTCCTAGATACACTAAATGAACTAGGGAAGAATTAGCAGGCGTTAAATTTACATATAGTTTTAACATATTTACAAATTCTAAATATTCCTTATCTGTTATATATTTGTTTACAGCAAAATCTATTACATAATCTAAATTTTTACAATAATTATAGAGCCTAAAGTTTGCAAATCCTCCTAAAACTAAAGACTTATTCTGCCTGATGTAATCAGATACAGCAGAGTAGATAGCATAGTAATTGTCTTCTTTTGAGATAACATCCTCAGCAATAAAATCCTCAGCTATTTCAATAATATTTCTTTTTTCAACAGTACTAAAATAGAAATAATTATATTCGAGCATTCTTCTTAAAAATCTCTTTTCATAGAATTTAAGAATTGTATCAGTTAGTATAGAAGAAATTTTGTCATAAAATGGTTCTAAATCTTTACTCTTATAGTGAATAATTATATTTTCATATATTTTGAAATGATCTTTATGAAAACTCAAAAAATCAAGGTCTAATTTTTCTAAGTTATCCAATATGAAATTAAGTATTTCTTGATTGTTATCTTTTATGCATAATGATTTCACGAAAAAAAGACCTCCTCTAAAATCCTCTTAAATGTATTATCCCACAAAAAAAATTTGTTTATACATTATTTTATTCTAGAAGTGGTCATTTGGAAACTTGTTTATAAATATATCTTATAATCTATATCAGGAAAAATGGCATCTTTTTCTGATATATCCTTTAAAAAATCAACATCTATTGAATTTTCTTTTATTTGTTCATACAATTTATTAAATCTTCCAATGTGATCTTTTGTACGCTTTTTAGCATAATCAACCATAGTACCATTAGTTATAATAAAATTCCAATCACTACTTTGAGCAAGCAGTAATTCTCTTGCACATTGATTCAATGCAGAAATTTTTAATTCATTAGTTTCATTTGCAAAAGCAAAACTAAGCTCACACATTTTATCGGCAGCATTATGCAAATGACGTATGGCATAGTCATTTAACTCATTTAACCAAACCTCACTATATCCGATTTGCCCCCCAACTAGAGCGACAAGGCATACAAGCTTGCATTTCAGGATACTTATCAATATATTCACTAGGAGTAATAAGCTTAAAATTACATTTATCATAATATATTTTTTTAAATAATATATAAAGCCAATAAGGACCTTCATACCACCAGTGCCCAAAAAGCTCGGCGTCATAAGGGCATAAAATAATTGGAGGAGTTTGCATATGCTTTGAAAGATTATTTATTTGCGTTATCCTTGAATCAAAGAAATGACCTGCCTGCTTTTCAGCAGAATCCATTGCCCATCTAACATCATATAAATCTTTGTTTTCAGTTTTCCCAGTAATTCTATAATATTTAATACCAGTATTAACTCTAACACCATCATGTGCAATATATGGTTTAATATATTCATAATCAGCATCATAGCCAATATCTCTATAAAATTCACGATAATTGTAATCTCCGGGATATCCACAAACAGAGCTCCATACCTGTCTTGAAGACTCTAAATCACGGCCAAATGCGACAATTCCATCAGGAGAGACAATAGGAGCAAAAGTTCCATAAACAGGGGTAGGATTTGCATATAAAATACCATGAGATTCTGTTATAATATATTCTATACCAAATTCTTTTAAATATTTATCAGCTTCAGGAACATAACCACATTCAGGAAGCCAAATTCCACGAGGTCTTCTGCCTAAATATTTTTCATAAGTTTGCACGCCAACTGCAATTTGAGCACGAACTGCCTTTTCATTAACATATAAAATAGGGAAGTAACCGATGAGTTGCACCGGCAAGTAATTATTTCAAGCAGTCCAATATCTTGAAAATGCTTAAAACCTTCTATTAAATTACATTTATAAATGTTTTGGAAAATATGCAAATCAGAAGTGTATCTATCTAAATAATACTTAGATAATCTATTTAACTGTTCATTATTTTTAGTTCTAACAACTTCTTTTTCACAAAGCTCAATATGTTTATATAAGTAGTTAATATATTTATTTTGAAGAAGTGGACTTGCAAGCATAGAAAGTAGAGGAGGGGTAAGTGACATAGTTACTCTAAAATCAACTTTTTCTTCCTCTAATTTTCTAAAATTCATTAAAAAAGGGATATATGTCTCAGAGATTGCTTCAAAAAGCCATTCTTCTTCTAAATAATTATCACTTTCTGGATGGTGCACAAAAGGTAAATGTGCATGTAATACAAAGCTTACATATCCTTTTGGGTTATTAGTCATTTGTTTTCCTCTTTCTATTTTCTTATAAACTCACTAGAAGATGGGCTCCTAAATTCATTTAATAATTCATTATCATAAATATCACTATATACATCATAGATATTACCATATAATTTATCCATAGCATTGATAAAGTGCAAATCACCAAAATCTTTAGAAGAAACATTAGATGTTTTTACATTTTTAAATAATACATTTCTTAAATTTGTGCTTTCAAACAAAATATGGTCATTAGGTGAAACCATATCATTTGAAGAATTAATATAAATATATTCTCCCTGCTGGCTATTAAATCTTCTACCAAGTTCTATTACATAATCACAATTAGGTTCTTGAGTTTTTATATACCAACTGTTTGCAAAATCATTTATTTCAATCTCAAAAGAATAATTATTAGTAGTATTATGAACTACTAAAATAGGTCTAGTATCAAAAAAGAAGTTTTCTCCATAATTTTGAACTAAAGAAGACCTGTCTTCATCAGAAATTTCCCAATAAACAAATAAAGTAGTAGGAGTTTGTGCTAGAATTTTAACAATAGTTTGATTATATTTATAAGGTAAATCATAATATTCTGAAAGCATCTTTTTAGCTGTTGATTTAATTTTTCTTGTTTTAGAAGAAGTTTTCTTTTCCAAAGTTATATTGCTATCACTAGATATATCTAAAATATCCTCTTTTTTATTAACTTCTATTTTAGACTTATTTCTAGGGCTCTTAGTAGATTTATTTACTGGTTTAATATTGTTTACTTTAACTTTATTTAACGCACTAGATTTTTCTAATGTTTTAGAATTTTTCTCAGTTGCTTTTTTCTTTGAGACCTTTGCATTTTCAAATTTTGCTTCCTTATCATTTACTTCTTTTTTTGGCATAGAAACTTCCTCCTTTGTAATAACAACTTATATCATATATCAAAAAACAAATAAATTCAATATAATTCTTAAATAAAAATTAAAAACTTGCAAAAAAATACATGTTATGTTATAATAACTCTTAATTAGTGTAAAATAAAGGAAGTCAAAGCTATTAAAAAAATAGTTTTGACTAAAAACTTTGATAAAGGAACGTGAAAAAATGGGAAAGCCACTAGAACTTGGAATAGGTTTTTTAACTGGAAGAACAAACATTTGTAATATTATTAATAATTGTTATAAAGATATGATAAAACAATTAAAAGATTATCCAGAAGAAGTAAATTTAACAATTTTTATTCTTTATGATTTAGAGTATCAGCACACAAAAAGAGAAGAATTTTATACATTAAAGGATGATGTTTATAAAAAAATACATATAAAATACATAACACCAGAAGATATTGAAGAAGAAAAGAAAATATTGAAATCTAGATATAATTTAACAAGATATGAAACAAATCTTGTTCTAGGAAAAGGGTATGGAAAAGCAAGAAATGCAATAATGTATTTTGCACTTAAAAGAAACATCGACTATTTATTATTTTGGGATGATGATGAATATCCATATGCTAATATTAAAAGCGAGGACGGAAAAATCATATGGGAAAAACAAAATAACCTATTGGAGCACTTAAACGTGATACAATATTCAGATGTAACAATCGGACATAGATGTGGAAACATGTCTCCGGTTCCATATATTGAGTTTGGAGAGGACAAAATTAAAGAGCAAAAATTCAAAGAATACATAGATGCAGTAAGCAATGAAGTAATCAACTGGGAAACAATAAAAAAATATATGAATGAAGATAACGGAATGGCATTTGCAGAAAAAGATATAACAGAAGGCAAGGATAAAATTGTACTAAAGCATGTAGGACTAAAAAATTGGTTATATGCATCAGGAATATGTATAAATTTAACACATATAGATAAGATACCAGCATTTTATAATCCTCCAGCAGCAAGGGGAGAGGACACATTTTTCTGCACATTACTTACAGAGGCAAAGGTAGTAAAAGTCCCAACATATCACTTTCATGATAGCTTTTTAAAATACACAGGAATAGTGAAAGGAAAGTTCCCAGCAGAATTTGAAAAAATATCATTAAATGATGAAGCAATTGGAGAAAGATTTTTTAATGCATCTAGGGGGTGGATAAAGTATAAACCACTACTGATGTACATAATGCAAAGAAATACATATTTAAAAGATATAGAAATAGCAAAGGAGAAGCTAAAAAATAGCATAGATAAAATAAATGAAATATTTCCACACAGCAATTTTTTATCTTTACTTGGAGAACTAGAGAAATATGACGAGGATGTTCAAAAGCATTATAAAGAATATTTGAAAACAAATGATGTATGGAATAGGATAAAAAACTGTATAAGCGAACAAGAAAATTCTTAGCGAAATCTAGAAAAATGCTTGACAAACTAAAGCTATTATGCTAAAATTATTAACTGTAACCGCATAAGTCAAGGTTCAGAAAGCCTAATTAAGTTTAGGTACCTATATTTTAAGGTTAGCGAGTATACAAAAAAAAGGAGGTGCTTTTCAGGCATGTACGCAGTAATCGAAGCTTGTGGAAAGCAATATAAGGTATCAAAAGGAGACATAGTATTTTTTGAAAAATTAGAAGCAGAAGAAGGAAAAACAATTAAATTTGACAATGTAGTATTAGTTTCTGATGAAGGAAAAATCAATGTAGGTACTCCTTATGTAAAAGGTGCTAAAGTAGAAGGAAAAGTAGTAGCACATGGTAAAGGCAAAAAAATAATTGTTTTCAAATATAAAGCTAAAAAGAATTATAGAAGAAAACAAGGACACAGACAACCATACACAAAAGTAGAAATTACATCTATAAAAATGGCAGCAGAAAAAACTGAGAAAGTAGAAAAGGCTGAAAAAGAAGAAAAAAAGCCAGCCACTAAAAAAGAAGCTTAATTTCTAATAATATATAAACTTTAGAAAGGAGAGAATACCATGGCACATAAAAAAGGGCAAGGTAGTGTTAAAAACGGTAGAGATAGTGAGTCTAAACGTCTTGGGGTAAAAAGAGCAGATGGACAATTCGTTCTAGCTGGAAATATCCTAATGAGACAAAGAGGAACAAAAATACACCCAGGAACCAATGTTGGAATTGGAAGTGATGACACTTTATACGCATTGGTTAATCGAATTGTTAAATTTGAAAGATTAGGAAGAGACAAAAAGAAGGTTAGCGTTTACCCAGAAGAAAACTAAATATAATTAAGTGCTAGGGCTTAAAAACTCTAGCACTAATTTTAAATAGGAGGTAAGAAAAATGTCGATTATAAAAGAATTTAAAGAATTTGCAATGAAAGGCAATGCACTTGATTTAGCCGTTGGTGTAGTTATTGGCGGCGCGTTTCAAAAAATTGTAAACTCTCTAGTAAACGATATTATAATGCCATTTACAGCAATATTTACAGGAAATATAGACTATTCACAATGGAAAATAGTAGTTGCAGGTGGAGCTGCAGAAATTGGAATAGGATTATTTGTAAATGCTCTTATCAACTTCTTTATAATAGCCTTCTCAATATTTTTAGTTTTAAAATATATAAATAAAATAAATAAGAAATTTGAACAATTAAATAAAGAAGCAAAAAAAACAATACAAAAACATAATAGGAAAAAAACAAATAAAAAAGAGCAAGTAGAGGAAAAGCCAGCAGAACCAACAACAAAAATATGTCCATATTGCTTATCAGAAGTACCATATAAGGCAAGTAAATGTGCACATTGTACATCTGATTTAGAGAAAAAAGAAGAAAATGAGTAAAAGAAAATGGGTAAAGCGATAACTTATGAGCTTTTGCATGAATGCAAGCAAACAGGAGCAAGAAGAGGTATAATACATACTCCACATGGTGACATACAAACTCCAATATTTATGCCAGTAGGGACAGCTGGTACAGTTAAATCAATGACACCAGAAGAATTAAAAGAGGAGGTAGAGGCACAGATAATTCTGGGGAACACATACCACTTATATCTAAGACCAGGACATAACCTAGTAAAAGCTGCAGGAGGGCTTCATAAATTCATGAACTGGGATAAACCTATACTTACAGATTGTGGAGGCTTCCAAGTTTTTAGCTTGAGTAAATTAAGAACAATAACAGAAAATCGGTGTAGAATTTACTTCTCACTTAGATGGAAGTAAGCATCTATTCACACCAGAAAAAGTAATAGAAATAGAAAATGCATTAGGTGCAGATATAATAATGTCTTTTGACGAATGCGTTGAGTATCCTGCAGCATATGAATATACAAAAAACTCAATGGAAAGAACAACAAGGTGGGCTGTAAGATGTAAAGAAGCACATAAAGAAAATGAGAAGCAAGGACTATTCGGAATTGTTCAAGGTGGAATGTATAAAGACTTAAGAGAAAAGTCAGCAAAGGATTTAGTAAACTTAGATTTTCAAGGATATGCAGTAGGAGGCTTAAGTGTTGGAGAACCAAAAGACTTAATGTGTGAGATGTTAGAATATACAACTCAATTTTTACCAAAGGACAAGCCAAGATATTTAATGGGAGTTGGAACACCAGATTATTTAATAGAAGCTACTATGGCTGGAATTGATATGTGTGATTGTGTT
>CARDEQ010000062.1:5383-8207 GCA_948958005.1 uncultured Clostridia bacterium | reverse complement strand
TGGTATACCATATCTTTTAAGACAAGTTAATGTACCAATTTATGCAACAAGATTTACACTAGGTCTTCTTAGAAACAAGCTAGACGAGCATAGATTGCTAAAAAGTACAAAAATGCATGAAATAGCACAAGGAGAGACTGTTAATTTTGGAAAGATAAAGGTTGAGTTTATCAGAACTTCACATAGTATTCCAGATGCAGTTGGATTTGCCATATATACACCAATCGGAACAGTAGTGCATACAGGAGACTTCAAAATTGACTATACACCAATTGATGGGCAAAAGATAAACTTTGGAAGACTAGCAGAAATTGGAGAAAATGGCGTAATGTTACTTATGTCTGATAGTACTAATGCAGAAAGAAAAGGATTTACAAGATCAGAAAGCACAATAGGAGAAGTTCTTGATGATCTTTATGCTCACTGCAATAAGAGAATTGTTGTTGCAACTTTTGCATCAAATGTGCATAGAGTACAACAAATAATAAATTCCTCAGTAAAATATGGAAGAAAAGTTGCAATATGTGGTAGAAGTATGGTAAAAATGATAGAAACCGCTGTAGAATTAGGATATATGGATATTCCTAAAAACACAATAATAGATATAGAAATGATAAAAAGTTATCCAGACGAATGCTTGACAATAATTACAACAGGTAGTCAGGGAGAGCCAATGTCAGCGCTTACAAGAATGGCAGCAGGGGAGCACAAAAAAGTAGAAATTACACCAAATGATTTAGTTATAATATCTGCAAACCCAATACCAGGAAATGAAAAATTTGTTTCAAAAGTAATAGATGACTTAATGCAAATAGGTGCAGAAGTAGTTTACAGTTCGCTTGCAGATATTCACGTATCAGGACATGGATGTCAAGAAGAGCAAAAACTCATGCTATCACTCATAAAACCAAAATATTTCATGCCAGTACATGGAGAATACAGACAACTAATTGCACATGCTGAAACAGCCGAAAAAATAGGAATCCCGCATGAAAATATCTTTATAATGAAAAATGGTAGAGTACTTGAAATAGGAGAAAATGAAGCAAGGGTGACAGGAAGTGTACCAGCACGGTAAAGTAATGGTGGATGGACTCGGAATTGGAGATGTCGGAAGTATTGTATTAAAAGATAGACAACATTTATCACAAGATGGACTAATAATAGTAGTTCTTGCAATGGATAAGTCAACAGGACAAATTGTATCAGGACCAGATATAATTTCAAGAGGTTTTGTATATATAAGAGAATCTGAAAATTTAATGGAAGACATGAAGCAGGCTATTAGACATAAATTAACAGCATTAGAAGAGGCTCATATAACAGATTGGGCAATTATAAAACTAGCAGTAAAGGATACATTAAGAGATATTCTTATGCAAAAAAATAGACGTAATCCTATGGTGCTGCCAATAATTTTAGAGGTATAGTAAAAACGTTAAAATACCAAGCTTTTTCTGGCTTGGTATTTTGAATTTGTTGATAATTTGCTTATAGTTTAAAGAGTTTTAGCATATTTAAATAGGTTTTTCAGAAGTATGCTTCAAAATAATTTAAAACAAAATAAAAGACTTGCGAGACTTGCTTTATTTAGTTTTTTGTTATATAATACCCATAATTATGGAGGTATAATTTATGGATTACAAAGATTTAGCTAATATAATATTCCCTAATGTTAAAGATAGAGAATATTTTGAAGAAAAATATCCTGAGAGAAATCTAAAAGAGGGCGCAATGGTTGTTAGATTTGCACCTAGTCCAACAGGTTTTGTACATATTGGTGGAATTTATACAAGTGTTTTATGCTCAAAACTTGCTAAACAAACAGATGGTGTATTTATTCTAAGAGTTGAGGATACAGATCAAAAAAGAGAAGTTGAAAACGGAGTAAATCGGAATTATAGAGGCTTTAAAGAAGTTTGACTTAGAGCCAGACGAAGGGATGATTGACGAGGAAACTTCAAATGGTGAATATGGTCCATATAAACAAAGTCAAAGGAAAGAGATATATCAAGCATTTGCTAAGAGATTAATTGAAGAAAAAAAAGCATATCCTTGTTTTTGCAAAGCAGAAAATTTAGATGAAATGAGAAAAAAACAGGAGTCTGCAAAGTTAAGACCTGGATATTATGGAGAATGGGCGACTTGTAGAAAGCTTGGGCTAGACGAAATTGAAAAAAGGATAAAAAATGGAGAGGAATATATAATAAGATTTAAGTCGCCAGGAAATCCAGAGAAAAAGCTCAAACATCACGATGTAATAAAAGGGAACATAGATTTTCCTGAAAATGATCAGGATATAGTAATAATAAAATCTGACGGTTTACCAACCTACCACTTTGCACATGCTGTTGATGATTATTTAATGAGAACAACACACGTAATTCGTGGAGACGAATGGCTTTCTTCACTTCCAGTACATATACAATTATTCCAAGCAATCGGAGTTAAAGCACCAAAATATGCACATATCGCGCCAATCATGAAAGAAGAAAACGGAGCGAAAAGGAAGTTAAGTAAGAGAAAAGATCCAGAAGCGGCAGTAGAATTTTATGCAAAAGAGGGAATTCCTTCAGCTGCTGCAAAAGAGTATTTATTGAATATAGCAAATTCAAATTTTGAGCAATGGAGAAAACAAAATAAAACTGTAAGTATAAACGAATTTAAGCTAGAGCTAAATAAAATGAGTGTAAGTGGTGCTTTATTTGATATGGTAAAGTTACTTGATATAGGAAAAACAGTAATATCAAAAATGACTGCAGGAGATGTATATAAAGAAGCACTTATATGGGCAAAGGAATATGATACAGAATTGGAAGAAATG
>CARDEQ010000062.1:0-5373 GCA_948958005.1 uncultured Clostridia bacterium | reverse complement strand
TTTAAAGGAATTACTTGAAGATAATAAGGACTATGCATTAAAAGTTTTTGGCATTGAGAGAGGTAATGAGAAGCCTAGAAAGGACATTGCAAAATGGTCAGACATTAAAGAGAATATAGAATATATGTATGACTCCAGATTTTTAAATGGAGATGTAAAATACGAATATCAAAATATAAAAGACCAAAGCGAAATAAACAAGCTTTTAAAAGTATATCTTGATAAATATTTTGACTTATCAGATGATAAGCAAATTTGGTTCAATAAAATGAAGGATTTAGCAGAAGAATTCGGATACGCAAGAGAGGTTAAAGAATATAAGCAGAATCCAGAGAGCTATAAGGGACATGTTGGAGACATTAGTACAGTGATAAGAATTGCACTAACCCGGAAGAACAAATACACCAGATATGTATGAAATAATGCAAGTACTTGGAAAATCAAGTGTAGAAACGAGATTAAAAAAGGCAATAAAGGAGTAATTTATTGAGAAATATAAAAATTACCATAGAATATGAAGGAAGAGGCTTTGGTGGCTGGCAGAAGCAACCAAATAAAGCTAATATACAAGGAGAAATAGAAAACGTAATAAAATTAATTACAAAAGAGGAGGTCGAATTAAACGCTTCTCGGAAGAACAGATAGCCGGAGTGCATGCACTCCGGTCAAGTTGCAAATTTCAAAACAGAGTGTACACTTGAACTTAAAAAGCTGCAAAAAGCACTTAACGCCAACCTCAAAAATTCTATTGTAATAAAAGAAATAGAAGAAGTTCCAGAGGAATTTCATGCAAGATATAATGCTAAAGAAAAAACATATAGATATATCATAAATAACTCTGAATGTGGAAGTGCAATATATCGAGCATTAGAATATCATATACCGCAAAAATTAGATATAGAAAAAATGAAAGAGGCTACAAAATATTTTGAAGGAACGCATGATTTTAAAGGCTTTAAAGCAAGTGGAACAAGTAACAAAAGTAGTGTAAGAACTATATATAAGGCTAATATAAAAAAGGAAGAAGAAAGAATTATAATAGAACTTACAGGAAATCGGTTTCTTATATAATATGGTTAGAATAATATCTGGAACTTTAGTTGATGTCGGACTTCGGTAAGATTAACCCAAAAGAATTACCAGATATAATAAATTCAAAAGATAGACAAAGGGCAGGGAAAACACTTCCTGCACATGGATTATATTTAGTAGAAGTAAAATATTAATAATCACAAAATTAGTAAATTTCTCATATGATATACAAAATAGGTAAATTATAAGCAGGAGGATACATATGGGAAATTTATTATTATTAGTTTTCGCACTTCCAGTAGCAACAATAATTATAGCAAGTGTGCTAGAAACACTCATAAAAAGTCCAATATCAGTTGCAGCGCTTGCGTTTGCGATATATCTTATAGTAACATTTGCAGTATTTGATGCTAGCTTCTTAGTTTATGCAATAGTATATACAATACTTGCATTTATAGCCGCTGTTATAACTAGAGCAATATTGAATTTTATAAATGACGATGATGACGACGATAATATATGCAATTTGATAAATAATAACAGCCTTGACAATGGTAATGTAGCATCTTCGAATTGTGGATGTGGATGCAATAATCGATATTATAATAGGTATTATAGATAAGAAGTATGACCATAAAAGAGTAGCAATATTTTAAAACTTAAAATATTGCTACTCTTTTGTTACTCTATAATCATAATTAAAAACAAAACCTAGCTAAATATCAAAATTCAAAAAAGTACAGTTAGTCAAAATAAAATAAGTATATAAAGCGGCAAATGTCCCTTGTAAGATTTTTGCTATTATATAGGGCTTGATTGATATATCAGACAAAGAAGTTATACTCAGCACTTGAAGCAATATTGAAATGCCACCAAAACCTAATAAAAAAGCACAAATAATAATATTTAATGATATTGCCTTAAAAGGAATTTTAGCAATTAGAGAAACTCCATTTGTCAACTCTACTATTCCAGAAAAAAAGCCTGTTACAAATGATGCTGGTACACCTAAAGTATCTAATAACGGTGCTGTGGCTACTGTAATAATTTCAAATACTTTAGTATTATTTAAGATAGAAATTATTACACTAAATAGCATTACAAATCCACCTATCATAACAATTGTATTTATCGAACTCATTATACTACTTTGCAGAATTGAACCAAGATTTCCGAATGTAGGTGATACTTTTGGTGCCTGTTTAGACTTTAATCTACCATAAGCAACTTTTGCACTTTTTTCTTTAAACCTCCAAAATCTAAATAAAAATCCAACAGTTAAACAAGATAAAAGATGAGTCAAAAAAAGTACAAGTCCAATTGTAGTATTACCAAAAAGAGATATTCCTACTGTTCCAATTATAAATAGTGGACCAGAATTGTTTGTAAAGGTTATTAGACGCTCTGCTTCTTCCTTTGTACAAATTCCATTTTTCCTAAAATTTGCTACAATTTTTGCACCCACAGGATAGCCACTAATTATTCCCATTATAAAGGGGAAGGCACCCTCTCCAGGAACATTAAAAATAGGTCTCATTATCTTATTTAATTTTTTACCAAGATAATCTATTATATCTGTGAAGGATAGTAATTCGCATGCAATAAAAAAGGGTAAAAGAGCTGGGACAACAGAGGTTACCCAAAGACTTAGTCCGAGCCTTTGCCGCAGTCAGATTATCTCTTGAAAATACAATTAATCCTAGTGCAAATAATACAAATATTATGGATAAGGCATATTTTCTAAGATGTATGAAAATAAAATTAATTCTAAAATTTCGTTTTATCATAATAATATTATATGAGAATGTCCTCAAATATAGAAGTATTTTTTATAAATTTCACAATACTAACCTATTTATACTCGAAATAGAGTGCTTACAAATAGTATTATTTATTTAATGAATTTTGTATAATATTTGATAATTAGAATTCTGCAGTAGGAGGTGAATACATGAGTGCAACCAGCAGATTATATCTAATTAATAATAAAACGATAAAAAAGACTATAAACATCGAAGATGAATTATACAAAAGATTAATGAAATATGTTCAAAAAAACTATGATGCGACTTTTAGTGATATTGTCAATGTTTGTATAGAGGATTACATAGATAAGAATAAGCCAAGCTTTTATGAAAAGCCTAAGCATGAGACTGTAACATATAGAAGTATTATGATAAGAAAAGAAAACTTAGCAAATTTAAAGCAAATGTATAAAAAGACAGGCATTTCTGTTACAAGATTATTAAATGGTGCAGTAAAAGAGTTTTTAGAAGAGCATGATAAATAAAAGATAAGTTTAAAAATTTTAAAATACTTACCTTTATTCTGTGAACAATTAGTATTTACTAATTAGTTATTGTTAATATATTATTTAAGTTCATTTATTTTCATTCCATATTGAATTCCCAAATAGTAAGCTAAACAATTTTGATAATTTATAATATCTGTATTGATTTTAATATATTTCTGGAACATTTCAAGCTCTGGACTATTTAAAATAGAAGTAAGCTCCATATTTAAATCTAATATTTTATCATCAATTTCCATATAATGATCGTTTGAAAATAAAATTGGTAAATTTTCCTCCATCTTTTCAGCCACTATTGAAATATCTGCTTCGTCGAATAATTCATTATGAAAAGGTAAAATTTGATTATTTTGTTCCATATGAACCTCCTATAATATTATTAGATAATAAGTTAATTATATAATAAATTATATAATATACTACTGCATTGACACGAGGTATATACCACTGAATTACGAGGTATATACCACTTGAATACAAGGTACATACAACCAGTTTACGCATGGGTACATTCGATACTCTGGGGTTATATGGGTTAAGATAATAAGGTATAATATACGTAAAGAGGTTAGAATGAACTAATGGAGGTAACCTATGAGTAGTCCAAGTAGATTATATAGAAAGCAAAATTATACTATCCAAAAGAGTATAAATTTAGAAGATAAATTATATACAAAATTGAAATATATAGCAGAGACTGAATACGATGCGACTATTAGTGAGGTTATCAATGTGTGTATAGAAAACTTATTAGCGAAAAAAATAATAAAATATTATCCAAAACCTGAAGGAGAAATTATAATTTATAGAAGTATTATGATTAGAAAGGAAAATGAGGAAGCCTTGAGAGGAGTAAATCTTGAAAAAGGAATCTCTGTTACCAGATTAATTAATACAGCAATAAAAGAATTTATAGAAGAACATGAAAAAGAAGTAAAAGATACAAAGAGCGCATAAGCTCTTTCTTTTTTTTGCATAAAATGAACAAGCCTTGAATATTTATTAAAAAACAAAAGTAAAGGAGTGTGCAAGATACAAATGGAGCATTTAATATCTAAAGAGGAACTTAGGAGGAAGTTTAAAAGCGACTTTGAAAAAGGTTTAAAGCAAGGCGAAGCGGAAGCAAGGCTTGAAACTTTTGGAAAGAACATACTGACACGTGAGAAAAAACAAAATATTATCATAAAATTTATTAAACAATTTAATGACTTTATGATAATTATTCTACTTGGAGCAGCTACTATTTCAGCTATCATGGCAAAAGTAGATGGTACAGGAGATTATATTGAATCTATTATAATTATTGCCATAGTTGTATTTAATGCAATAATGGGACTAGTTCAAGAAAACAAGGCAGAAAAATCACTCGAAGCCTTGAAGAAGATGTCAACACCTATTGCAAAGGTAATAAGAGATGGAGAACAAAGAAGCATAGACAGCGAGGAAATTGTGCCAGGTGATATTGTTATACTTGAAGCCGGAAATTATGTGCCAGCTGATTGTAGATTACTCGAGAGCTTTAGTCTAAAAATAGACGAAGCATCACTTACAGGAGAAACAGTACCTGTTTTAAAAGATGAAAATGCAGTTTTAAATCAAGAAGTAAATGATGCAGATATAATAAATATGGCATTTGCAACAACAATGATTACAAATGGACATGCAAAAGCAATAGTTACTAAAACTGGCATGGAAACTAAAGTAGGAGCAATAGCAAAAGCAATCGCAGAGGATGAAGCACCACAAACTCCAATTCAAAAGAAACTAGAGGAGGTGCGGAAAAAGTCTTGGAGCAGTTTGCTTAGTTATATGCGGACTTATATTTTTCATTGGAATATTTAAACATATTTCTGTAAAAGAAATGTTTATGACATCAATTGGACTTGCAGTTGCAGCTATACCAGAAGGACTGCCTGCAACTGCGACAATAGTCATGGCGCTTGGTGTAAAACGTATGGTAAAGGAAAATGCCTTGGTTAGAAAATTACCTGCTGTTGAAACTTTAGGTGGAAGCACAGTTATTTGTTCAG
>CARDEQ010000061.1:0-8243 GCA_948958005.1 uncultured Clostridia bacterium | reverse complement strand
CGAACTGCAAGCCATGGCTTATGTTCAGCAAACCTTAGATAGATTTATAAATCCAAATAGAGGTACGATTTATGATAGAAATGGTGAAGTACTAGCAATGAGTGCAAGTGTTGAAACAGTAACAGTAAATCCAACTAATATAGCTGCTGAGGACAAGGAGAAAGTTGCAAAAGCATTATCAAATATATTTGGATTAGATTATGAAACAATTTTAAAAAGAGTAAAAAGAAAGACTTCTATTGAAACGATAGTAAAGAAGGTGGATAAGGAAAAGGCTGATGAGCTTAGAAAGTGGATGGAAGATGAGGGAATAGTATATGGAATAAATATAGACGAAGATACCAAGAGATATTATCCATATGCAACGCTTGCATCACACATCATAGGGTTTACAGGAAGTGATAATCAAGGCTTGGATGGAGTAGAGGCAAAATATAATGATATTTTGAGTGGAACAAAAGGAAAAATAGAACGTAAAACAGACGCAAAAGGTGTCGAAATTGGAAATGGGGAAGAAGAATATGTAAAGGCAATAAATGGAGATAGTATTGTTTTAAGTATAGATGCAAATATTCAGTCAATTGCAACAAAATATTTAGAAGAAGCATGCATTGACAATGAATGTGAAGGTGGACGGAGTGGTTATAATAATGGAGCCCGACACAGGTAATATATTATCAATGGTAGCATATCCAGAATATAACTTAAATGAACCATTTACAATAAATGACCAGGAGCTTGCAAATTCATGGAATTCATTATCTGCAAATGATAGGAATAATCACTTGCAAAAAATGTGGAGGAATAAAGCAATAGCAGATACATATGAACCTGGCTCGACATTTAAATTGATTACGACTTCTGCTGCACTTCAAGAAGGAATAGTTACAGATACAGATAGAGCAGGGGAGTTTAATTGTGGTGGAGCAATTGAAATTGCAGGTACACGTATTAAATGCTGGAGGTATTATAGACCACATGGAAGCCAATCGTTAAGAAATGCACTTATGAATTCATGCAATCCAGTTTTTATAGGCTTAGGACAAAAGATAGGAGTAAAAACTTATTATGAGTATTTGAAGAAATTTGGACTTCTTGATAGAACAGGAATAGATCTTCCACGGAGAAGCAAATAGCATATTTTTTAAAGAGGAAAAAGTTGGACCCGTTGAACTTGCAACAATATCATTTGGTCAAAGATTTGAAATAACACCAATACAATTAGTATCAGCAGTTGCAAGTATTGCCAATGGAGGAAATCTTGTTACTCCAAGGTTAGTTACAGCAGTAATTGATTCTGAGACGGGAGAAAGAAGAGAAATAGAGCCAAATATAAAATCTCAAACAATAACAGAAGAAAATGCAATGAAAATAAGAGATATGATGGAATCTGTTGTATCAGAAGGTACAGGAAAAGGCGCAAAAGTGGAGGGGTATACAGTAGGAGGAAAAACAGGAACATCAGAAGACCGGAGTAAATACTAATAAATATATAACGTCATTTATGGGGCTCGCACCAACAGAAAATCCAAAACTTGTAATACTTGTAGTATTATATAACCCAACAGGAGAAGGGGGGCACCAAGGAGGTGCAGTAGCAGCACCAACAGCAGGAAATATTTTAAGTGAAGTTCTACCATATATGGAGGTGGAGAAGGTAGATAAATCAGAGTAACTATTCCTCAATTTTACCACACGCAATTTTCATACCAGAATTTCCACTTGGCTGAGTAGTAAAGTCGTCAGGAGAGTCATGAATAATAATTACTTTTCCAACAATATCTTTTATTTTAAATTTGTTTATTAATACATTCATATAGGCATAACCATTGTTTTCAATTAAAGGCGGTAAATCGCCAAGATGAAAAGGATGGGCACAATCAGTGGGATTCAAATGAGACTTTGCATTTGCAAATTCATCATTTGAAGTCCCAGTGCAAGAAGTACCTTGATGTATATGGAAGCCAAAAAATCTCCCTTTACAATTATTTTTTGATTGTGGCAATCCATTAATTTTAGCAGTAACCAAAATACCATCCTTTACTTCTTTAAAAGTTACAGCTCCATTAATATTAGGATATTTTTTTCCACCCTTTATATTAGCTTTTGCATTATAAAAAAACATAGTACCTCCTTAATAAATTTTATGTTAACATAATATGAAATTTAAGAATAAAATGTTAAAAGAACAATAGAGGAGGAAAGAATTAATAATATGAGCAAAGAAAAATATAATAGAAAAAAAGTATATGAATATGCAAAGAAATGGGCATATTCTAGAAATCCAGATTATTATAATTATGATTTAATAGGAGGAGATTGCACTAATTTTATATCTCAATGTATTTTTGCAGGATTTAATCAAATGAACTATACTAAAGAAAATGGCTGGTATTATATTAATGGCAATAATAAATCTCCATCTTGGACAGGAGTTGAATTTCTATATAAATTTTTGATATCTAATAAGGGAATTGGACCACATGGAGAAATAACCACAATTGATAAATTAGAAATAGGAGATATTATTCAATTAAATCTGGATGGAAATAAATTTTCACATAGTCTTGTGGTAATACAAAATTCTAAAACAGAAGAAAATACATTAGTTGCAGCTCATTCATTTGATACTTTTGGAAAAAGATTATTAGAATACAACTATTATACTTATAGATGTATAAATATAGACTTTTAATAGGTATAAATTAGGAAAAATAATTTGTAAAATATTGTTATAAAATCTTGATTTTAGGAGGATAAATATGCTATAATAAACATGTATAACTATACTAAAAACAATGAAAGTGAGGGGAACTTATGAAATCAAGGAAAATAATGTCTATAATGCTAATTATAGTAATGTTATTGCTACAAATTAGCATTATTCCATTTAATAACTTTGTAATTGCAAGAGAAGAAAAAGGAGAGAACTTTCATTATGCACAACTTAATGATGTTGCAAAATCAATTTATAGTGCATTAGATGAAATGTATAAAGAAGGAAAATTAAAAACAGGTACGGCAACATATGAACTTAAAGATAATAACAAAATTACACAAGAACAACTTAGTGCATATGCAAAAGGCGATAGAACATTAACAAATTCAATGAATGCCGCAAGATATGCATTCTATGCAGATCACCCAGAAATTTTCTATGTAAATTTCTCAAAACTTACTCTTAGAGTAACAGCTAATGGAGCATATATTGGGGCAGGAAGACACGCAAATTATTTAGTAGACGGGCTTACAGGAGAGGTTAAAGAGGAAACAGGAAAAACAGATGTAGAACTTGCAATTGAAGAGTTTGAAGAGAGAGTAAATGAAATTTTAGATGATGCAAATGCAGTATCAGTACCAGAAGGAGAAACAAAGCAAATAGCACAAATTAAATATGTACACAATGAGATAATCAACAATGTATCATACAGAATTGAAAGATATCAAGTACAAAAAGTAGATGAGGCTGGAAATCCAATGACAGATAATAATGGAAATCCAGTATATGCAGCTACTGATGAAAATATATGTTATGGAGGAAATGAAGGATTTTTAGGAACTCCATATGGTGCACTTGTAAAAAGACAAAGTGTATGTGAAGGATATGCAAGAGCATTTAAAACAATATTAGATAGGCTAGGAATTACTTGTATTTTGGTACAAGGAATGCATCAGTATTCAGGACAAACAGCAGTAGAACACATGTGGAACTATGTAAAAATAGAAGATAATATGGCAAGACAGTCATCAGGAAAATGGTATGCAGTTGATTGTACACAAGATGACCCAAGTGTATTAGTTTCACCAATGCTAGATACCCAAAATTATGTAAAATATCTAGAAGAGGGTGCAAGCTATGGAGAGGATGGATTTGAAAATACAAAATATTTACTCGCAGGCGGAATAACTATGAACCAAAGACATAGGGTAAATCCAGTAGTAGAAGCAGCAGGAGACTATGAATTTGCATATCCAGAATTAGAAGATGAAAATCTAGGGACAACATCAGTTGAGGCAGGAGACGGGTTTAAAGTAACATATGAGCCTGATGCTGCTGAATCAGGTGGTGTAAAATCATCACTGTTTACAATTAGTTATAAAGGATTAGGACTTGCTAAATTAAAAGAGCAAGGATTATACATTCTTTTAAGATATCATGATTATAATACACATAATGGACCACAATTATGCTCGGACTGGGCATATGTACTTCATGATGTATATATGATAAATGACCAAGATGATTATTTTACTATATATGAAAATAGTGCAAAATATCTTGAATTTGCTGTTACAGACAAAGAACCAGGAGAAATTCAAGATCATCCAGAAAATTTAAGATATAGAGGAGAAGAATCAGCTTTTATTGCAAGAACAGAAAAACTATATAATAAAAATAATGGATATTTAGCAGAACCATATGTACTAAGACAAACACCGACTGCGACACAAACACTTATAAGACGTAACAAATCATATCATGTAAAAGTTGAGTGGGATGAAAAATTAGAATATGAAGCTGGAGTTACAAAACCTACATACGAAATAAAATGTACTACACCAACAGGTGCAGGAACAACAGGTGCAGAATATTCTAAAATTGAAAATATGAAATTTAATGGAGAAAGCACAGTAGAATTTGATATTACATTTAGTGAGATGTTTGCAGATGATAACATTAATTATCATATATATATAAAAGGATTAGTTGGTGTACACAGTAAAAAAGCACCAAGAGAAGCTTTAATTGGTGTTGCTAATGAAATAGAATGTCCAGGAAAGCAAGAAAGAAAAGGCGCTTGGGAAATATATGCAAAACCAACACTCGTTGCAAATCAAGACTTATCAATGGAAGATTGGACAATGTCAAATGGTACAAAAGTTAGTGATATATTAAACAATAGAATTACACTTGTAACAACAAAAACAACATCAGCTCAAGAAGAAAAAATGACAGAAGTAAGAGAAGAGAAATATAAAGATGATAAAGTAGTAACAAGCGAAACTTATAATATATCATTATCAGTATGTAAATCTAATGCAATAAAAACAGGACACAAAGTAACTATGAAGGTTGGCTTCCCAGCTGGATATGGACCTGAAAGTGAAGGTGTAACATTTAAAGCATACCATTTTATGAGAGATGAGAATGGAGAAGTTACAGGTGTAGAGGAGATAGATTGTGTTGTGACACAATATGGACTAATAATAACATGTGATGCTTATAGCCCATTTGAAATAGCAGTAGTTGAAGGTGAGGAGGAAGACAAAATAAAATCAGTGCTTGTTGAGCAAGAAGAAGGTGGAAGAATTACAGCAGAAGCCTTCCAAGATAAAGATGGAAAGGATGCAACACTTGATTCAGAAGGAAATATACTTAGACTTAAAGAAAATGAAAGCAAACAGCTTACAGTAACACCAGATGAAGGATATGAGATTGAAACATTAACGGTTTGCGGAAGAGAAGTAGAATTAACAAATAAAGAAAGTGCAACAGTAAGTGTAGACTATGCAGAGGTTTCAAACACAAATAACATAGTATATGCAACATATGTAGAAAAATCAGTTGCTACTAATACAGGAAAAGCCATAATTCAAAAACCAGATCCAGCAACAATAACTCTAAAAGAAACTGAAAAAACAGCAGGATTTAACTCTAATCTTACAATAGAAGCAGATGTAACATCAGTTGCAACAGATAATACTTACCAATGGTATAAAGAAAATGAAAATGGTACAGAGCTTGCAGAAGGAATAAAAGCAATAGCAGTTCAAGGACAAGCAAATAAAACTTTGTCAATTGCCAATGCAGAAAAGGAGGATGCAGGTAAATATTATTTAGTTGCTAAATCAATTGGTGATGGAATAACTAGCACAGCAATAAGTGAGGGTTGTGAGGTAAAGATTGCAAGCTTTGATACACAAATCGAGAACCTTACAGCAGGTGACATATATCCAGGAAGTGAATTTGAAGTTATGCTAAAAATTAATAACTTTACAAATATTGAAAATGGCTTATATGCACTAAGTGGAATTTTAGACTATCCAGAAAATATACTAACACCAATAGAAATAAAAGCAATAACAGAAAACGGATGGATTATGGAAGATAATTCATTTAATAGAGAAAACAATAAATTTTTAGTAGAACGCAGAAGCCACCTTAACTTAGCAGATAATCAAACTAGCGAAGTATTGAAAATAAAATTTAAAGTAAATGAAAATACAATTGACCCTAATGTGAGTGTAAAAGTAAAAAATATAGAGGCAACTAACGCAATATTAGTAAATGGTCAAATGGCAGGTACGATAATAGGCTCAAATGATGTAGAAGTAACAGTAACAATAAATGAAAAGCCAACTACAATTACATCAGATATATATAAAATCGAAACAGGATATATATCAAGAATACCTGCAAATACAACAGTAGACACAGTAAAATCTAATATAACTAATGGACAAAACCTAAAATTCATAAAAAATGATGTAGAACTTTCAGGCGCAAGTGTTGTTGGAACAGGAACAATAATAAAAGCGGGAGAAGTAGAATATGCAGCAATAGTTATTGGAGATATTAATGGAGATGGACTGATTTCAATAACAGATTTGGCACAAATGAGAGCACATTATATAGTAATGGAAGGTAAAACATTGACAGGAAATGCATTAAGAGCAGCAGATATTGATGGAAAGGGCGGAGCTGGAACAATTACAGACCTTGGACTCCTTAGACAGTTATATCTGGCACAATAAAGACAACTAAAATGAAGCTAAAAGCAAAAAGGAGGCGAAAAAATGATAAAAATAAAAAAGGTCATGCTAATATTTGCCTTAATAATATTTACTATATGTATATCTTTATCAAATAAAGTATATGCAGCATTTAGTTGTAATGTGGTATTAACATCAACAACTGTCACAGAAGGACAAGAATTTACAATAAATATAAATGTAAATAATATAAGTGGAGCAAATGGATTGTTTGCAATCGGGCGGATTTATAGAATATGATAAGGGTGCATTAAAATTGATTAGCGCATCAGGAGGAAATGACTGTGCACTTTCATACAATGAAGCAAATCGGAAAATTTGGAATAGATAGAGGTTCATTTTTAACAGGTGGTGGAACAATAATAACTTTGAGATTTAAAGCAGAGAGAGTGGGAAAAACAACAGTTACAGTAAGAAGCATTGAAGCCACAAATTTGGAGGAAGAAGTAAGACCAAAAGATGCAAGCTCAAGCATTACAGTAAATCCAAAAGCAACACCCACACCACCAGTAACATCTACCCCTACACCAATGCCAACCCCAAATCCTACATCTACACCAACTAATCCACCAGTTATAAATCCGACACCGACACAAGATAATAATCAAAATAACAGTAATAATCAAGGAGGAAATAGCAACCAAGGAGGTAATAATCAAGGAAATAACAATGGGACAAGCACAAATGGTGGAAATAATGGAAATCAAAGTGGTGTAGTAGAAAATCCAACACAAGCACCAGAAGTAACTCCATCAGGTAATGTAGAGCCAACACCTACGATATCACCAACAATTAGCCCTGATAATGATTTCGAAAATGTTAGTGGGCAATTAAACCTAACAAAGAAAGAACAAAATGGCGGAATGCAATTTATAATATATATCTTATTTGCAGTTCTAGCAGTTACAGTAATTATAACAATTATACTATTCTTCTATATAAAAGTAAGAAATAAGAATATAAAAAAACTTGGTGGTAGAATTTAATAAACAATAAAAAGAAAGCGAAAAATCGCTTTCTTTTTTATATAAGTTGACTAAAAATATCAGATATAATATAATTTTATTATATTACTTATTGAAGGGAAAAAAGTATGGAAGAAAATATAAAAAAAGAAAACAACTTATCTCAGGAAGAGCTTGCAAAATGTAATCAAATAATAATGACACTTTGGAATTATTATTCAGAAAGAATAGTAGGACAAAAATCACTAGGAAGGTCTCTGCTTATAACTTTAATTACAAATCGGACACATACTTTTAGAATCAGTGCCAGGTCTTGCAAAAACTACTGCGGCAAAGGTTATAACAGAAGCAGTGTCAGGTAGATTTTCGAGAATACAATGTACACCAGATTTACTTCCAAGTGATATAATTGGAACGCAAATTTTTAATCAAATTAATAATAACTTTGAAACAAAGTTAGGTCCTGTATATGCAAACTTTGTACTACTAGACGAAATTAATAGA
>CARDEQ010000060.1:0-8264 GCA_948958005.1 uncultured Clostridia bacterium | reverse complement strand
ATTTAAAAAATGCCATTGCCTACTACGAAGCAATGGCATTTTTACTTTTATTCCTCCTCTGGTGCACCAACTGGGCAAACACTTGCACAAGTTCCGCAGGCTATGCATTGTTCTTTATCAATTACATATCTTTCTTCACCTTGAGAAATACACTCTACTGGGCAACTTGCTGCACAAGCCCCACAAGAAATACATTTATCTGTTATTTTATATGCCATATTTATTCACCACCTTTCGCTGTATTTAGTTGTTCATATCTTTTTTATCTAATTCTTCAAGCTTCTCTAATTCCTTTAAATCATTATCATTTATTTCCTCTTCTGTATCAACCTCAACATCTTTAATTATCTTAATATCTTTAAGATTATATTTCTTTGTTTTAGTCTCATCTTTATTTACTATCTTTACCTTCAATATTTCCTTAAGAGTCTCCACATTTTCAACGGTACCCTCCCCATCTTCTGTCTTTACAATAGCTCCAACCTTTGGAAGTCTAGAAAGCTTTTCTTCATATGCCTCCTGCTCATATTTCAAGCAGCACATAAGCCTTCCACATGCACCTGATATTTTAGATGGTGTCAAAGATAAATTTTGTTCCTTTGCCATTTTTATAGAAACAGTCTCGAAATTTGCAAGATGTGCACAGCAGCAAAGCTCTCTTCCACAAATTCCGGCAACCACCCATTCTCTTTATTTCATCTCTTATACCAATTTGTCTAAGCTCTATTCTTGTTTTAAAAATAGCTGCTAAGTCCTTAACAAGTTCCCTAAAATCAATCCTTCCATCAGCTGTAAAATAAAACATTATCTTGCTATTATCAAATTTATATTCAACATTAATTAAATTCATGTCTAATTTATGCTTCTTGATATTTTTTATAGCAATCCCAAATGCCTCTTGTTCTTTTCTTTTATTTTCCTCATTATGCTCTTTATCCTTAGTCGTTGCAATCCTTTTAATAGGTTTAAGCGGTGCTATTATTCTGTCTTCACTCACCTCTTTATTTGCAATAACAACCTCTGCAAATTCTTCACCAAGTGCAGTTTCGACAATCACGAAATCACCAATATTTAATATTTTATCTTCTGGGTCGAAATAATAAACTTTTCCATTCTTTTTAATCCTAATTCCAACTATTGTCTGCATAAAACCCTCCTATTCCCAGATTTTCAAAATCAAATTATCTATACACATATCAAAATTACTATTTTGTTTAAGTTTTCTTTTAGCTTCCTCGACATAATCTATATATTCTAAATAACTTACATCTTCCTTTGCCTTTTCAAAAAGAATAATATTCACAAACTCTAAAATCTCAAAAATCTTTTCTTTATTTTTATATAAAATCTCAAGCTTATTAAGCAAATCCACACTTTTGTATTCCTGAATATGTCCGAATATTCGCTCTAGTTCATTATATACCTTATTTTCTTCTTCTGTTAGCTCCTTGTTACTCTCCTCAGTAAATATCACCTTTGCACATCTTGATTTTATTGTAACAAGTATATTATTATCATTGTTTGAAATAATTATCATTGTCACAAACTCTGGTGGTTCTTCTAAAGTTTTGAGTAAGCAATTTTGAGCCTCTTTTGTCATATTCTCAGCATTATTAATCACATAAACCTTTTTTGAAGAAATAATAGGTTTTTCATAAATTTTAGTCTGCATCTCCCTTATCTCGTCTATCTTAATTGCATCTTCAATCCCCTTATTAAGTTCATAATAATCTGGATGATTTTCATTATCAAACATAATGCAAGACTTACAACTACTGCAAACATCAGCTTTATTATCCAAGCACAAAACCATCTTTGCAAATTTTTTTGCATACTCATAAGTTTGTGTTCTCTTTGTTCCAGAAAAAATATATCCGTTAACAACTCGTCCTCTTTTCGCTGTATTTTCTAATAATTCCTCAATCTGTTTATTTATCATTAATCTAGAACCTCTCCAAACTTATTAAATGGCCAAAATCTTATCCACACTTTGCTTTCAATCTTATCAACTGGGATGCAGCCAAAAGCTCTGCAATCACTACTAGCACTTCTATTATCTCCCATTGCAAATACATACCCTTCTGGAACTGTAAAGTCATAAAAAGGACCTTTTTTAGGTGTTTCCTTACCGTGTAAATATGTTTCATTTAATTCTTCACCATTTCTATATACTTTTCCATCCTCAATAAGAATTTTATCTCCTGCAACACCAATTACTCTTTTAATATAACTTTCTTTGCCCATTTCTAAAATATAATATACAAATTTAGAAAATATCCCCTTTGGCTCATTGTCATAACTAGCTATTGGGTTACTTTGATCTGTATTTGTATTATTGTCTGCATTTGATGGTTTCTCAAATGTAATAATATCTCCTCTTTCAATTTCTTTCTTTGTGGTAATACTCCACCTGTCAAGAACTAGCCTATCACCTGGCTCCATAGTAGTTTTCATAGAGGTTTGTCTTACAACTGTTGGTGTAAATATAAAGTGTCTAACCAAAAGTGCAAGTACTATTGCAATTAATATGCATAAAATCCATTCTACAATTTCCTTTATATTACTTTTATTTCCAAGCTCACTCATATTTTATATTACCTCTCCTTAAAGAAATTAACATTTATATTATATATCAATTACATTCATAAATCAAGTTAAAGTCTACTTTTTTGTAGGCACTTTTATTACAACTTCTGTTCCCTCTCCCTTTTTGCTCTTTATATCTATACTACCTTCATTTTTATCTAATATCTCTTTAGCAATTGAAAGTCCAAGTCCAGTTCCTCCCATTTCTCTGGTCCTTGCTTTATCCACCCTATAAAATCTTTCAAAAATACGTGTTAAATCTTCTTCTGGGATTCCTATTCCATTATCAATAATTTTAATATATGCATCATTATAAACAAATCCAACATATATCTTAATATTTCCAGAAGCAGGAGTATATTTAATACTATTTGTAAGAATATTAAGCACCACTCTTTCAATTCCATCCTTATCCGCAAATACCTGTGGTACATTTGCTGTCACAAAGCATTCAACAGTTTGATGCTTTTTCTCAATTTCAAGCTGAACTTTCTCTTGGCATTGCTTTACTAATTCTCCTAAATCAAATTCTACCTTTCGTTGCTTCATTTCGTCATTATCATATCTTGAAAGAGCCAATAAATCAGTAACAAGCTTTGCCATTCTTCTAGCCTCTGTTGCAATTACATTTAAAAATTTATCTTTTGTCTCTTTATCATATTCATCCTCAAGCAAAGTATCTGCGTATCCCATTATAGAAGTAATTGGCGTCTTAAGCTCATGAGATACATCAGCAACAAACTCTTTTCTCATATTGCTTAATCTAACATGTTCTGTAATATCTTGTATAACTACAATAACTCCTGTTGGAATATCCTCCTCATTTTTAAGTGGTGCAAAATGCATATGCATGTGAGTGTCTCCAACTGCTACTTTTTCCTCAGAAGCTGTCCAATTTTCAAGATAAATTATCTTTTCCAAATTTATATCAACCTTCAATTTCTCAAATATTTTTTCGAAGCTATCATCCTCTGGTATCAATCTTAAAAGTCTTGTAGCTGCTGGGTTTATGAGTTCAATTTTTCCATCCATGTTAAAAGCAATAATTCCATCTGTCATATGTAAAAGTATTGTTTCAATTTGATTCTTTTTCTTAGAAACCTCACTTAAGTTTCCTTTTAATTCCTTCGTCATCATATAAAAAGCATTTACCAATTCGTCAACTTCATTCTCATTTCTACTTTGCTCTAATTCTTTTGTTTCAAATTCTTCTCCAGATGCAATCTTTTTAGCATTATTAATAAGCCTAGTAATAGGTGAAATAACCTTTTTAGTCACAAAAACTCCGAACCAAAGTGCATACTAACATAAAAGCAAGCATAGTGCACCAAGTTATCACTTTTATGCTTCCGTAATATCGAATTAACTCCTGAGGTACATCTCCTGAATAAGCTTGAATAGCTTTTCCTAAATTAGTATAATTGATATACCCCATAATTCCAATAATAATTACACCAACTATCAAAAAGACAAAAATAATTTTTATTTGTATATTTCTTAACATTTCAAAATTCCCCTTCACAAATAAGAACATAATTTAACAAAACAAAAGTTAATATTTATTTTATACTTAGGGGAATCTCCCTGCACAAACTCATATAAAATAAATATTAACCCCTGCTCTACTTCTCTTTACACAAATGTCTTATTAATCTTCCTCTGGCTTAGCAATATAATATCCTACACCTCTTTTAGTTACGAGTATTTGTGGGTTTGTTGTATCTTCTTCAATCTTCTCTCTAATTCTTCTTACAGTAACATCTACTGTTCTTATATCTCCAAAGTACTCATATCCCCAAACTTTTTCTAGTAATAATTCCCTTGAAACAATTTGACCGAGGTTGCATAGCTAAATATTTTAAAGCCTCAAATTCTCTTACTGTTAAATCAACTTTCTCTCCTCTTACCTTCACCTCAAACCTATCTATATCTAAACTTAAATCTCCAACTTCTATCTTATGTTCTTCTTTCTTTTCTTTAGTCTCAGTAGTAGTTGTTGTTACTTCAGATTTTCTCAAATTTGCTTTAACCCTAGCCATTAATTCCCTTACACTAAATGGTTTTGTTATGTAATCATCAGCCCCAAGTTCTAATCCAACAATTTTATCCAATTCCTCATCCTTTGCAGATAACATTAGAATTGGTACATTAAGAGCACTCTTGATTTTCTTACAAGCAGTTAGCCCATCCATCTTCGGAAGCATCACATCTAGCAAAATCAAATCTGGCTTTTGCTCGATTGCCATCTCCACAGCCGTTGCCCCATCATTAGCCTCTATTGTATCATATCCTTCTTTTTTTAGATTATATACTAATATATCAATTATAGACTGTTCATCATCAACTATAAGTATCGTTTTTTTGTCCTCATCTTCAAACATATAATTCTCCGCCTTTCATTATAAGACTATACACTTAAATTTATATCATACATTTGAAATTAAATCAAGCATTATTTTGTCAATTATTGAATCCCTTGTTTCCCTAGCTTTCTATTTACTCTACTATATTTATATGAACCTACAAATACTATCAATGTTCCTATTCCATATTTATATTATAACAGATACAGCTTGCATTAGTCTAGCAAGCGGAAAAAGATTTACATTCTAGTATATTTATATTATAACTCATTATGCAGTTTAGAAATTCTGTAACAGTCCTCCTCATTTACATTCTAGTATATTTATATTATAACAGGTGTCTATAAAATCACCAGCTTTAACATGCTTAGCATATCTAATCTGTCGTTCTGTTTATTATTTTATCACAAATCCCCATAATTTAAAAGTGTTTTTTCTAAATCATTGCTAAAAGTAGCTTTAATAATCTGTCGTCCTCCCACCTTTTTTGCATTATTACACATCGACAGATTAGATTCTACAAAAAATTAGATGTCTTATCAACCTCCATCATTCCTAAAAACTCCTTATCTAGCCACCTTTTACTCCTACTCTTAAACAAAATTACGCTATCCTTATCTCCTCTTATATACTTATCCAACTCTTTTTTCATTTTTAACTCTTGCGATTCCAAAAGTTCTCCTTCAAAAACTGAATTCTGAATATGTACCAAATATTTTTTACAAATTTTATGTACATTTCTGAGTACTCGTTGTCCATCTCCTTCTTCTAAATTAATATCATAGACTAAAATAACATACATATCACCACCACATTTTAAACCCTTCATATAGTATTCCCTCTATAAGATGCTTTATAAGTTTATAAACTTCAAGTCTAATCAAGTATTCATAGCTTACTTCTCTTCCTAACTTTTTGTGCATTATCTTAGTTTGTAGTCTAGCATCAATCTCTTTTGTAACTTCTTTTCTCGTATTTTCTTTAATATATAAAAAGTTCAAATTTTTTTCAAAATCGTTTTTAGTTATCTGTTTTTTATTAATCATTGCAAATATCAATCTATCACCTATTATTGGTTTAAATATCTCTGCAATATCAAGGCAAAGCGAAAATCTTCTTTCAGAAGGTTCGTGTAAATAACTTATCGTTGGATTTAATTGAGTCTTATATATCTCACTTAAAACTCTTGTATAAATTATTGTATTTACATATGAGATTATCGAATTAATTGCATTGTCTGGTGGATTCTTTATTCTCTTTTCAAACTCAAAATCTTGATTCATTATCTCCCTCCAAGCGTCATAATAAACCTTTCTAATATTACCTTCAATTCCCATTAATTCTTGTACATCCTTGCACAATCCTATCCCGATTTCTAAAAAATTCTATTTCCTTCATATACTCATTTACGTTTTTTCCCCTATTATTATAATAATTCAAGTTTCTATAAATATTATAGGATGCTGCTTCTATAAAAGCCTTAGCGATTTCTATTCTCTTTTCCGAGTCTGTATAATGTTCTACTTGCTTTATTAATAGTTTTCCTGAAACTAAGCTCTCCTTTGGATAATAAGTACCAGTATAGAAGCCATAATAATTAAAAAAATGTACATTAATCCCAAATTGAGATAAATAATTAATTAACTTTGTATTAAAATCAAATTCGTTCATTACATAAATATCATCAATTCTCTCAATTGGAATACTCCTTTTAGTTCCATCTGCATATACAATCTCAACTGTATTATCTTTTCTCTGAATTCTACCACTTTTATATAAATAATATGATTGCTTCATTTGCTCTCCCTTCTACACATAACATAAATCAAAATAAGAACATTTCTTGCATTTTCTATCCTGATTTATCATAGGTGGTTTCTCACTTTTTATTATCTCACGTATATTTTGAATAGCGTTATCAATAGTATTTCTGTCTTCTTCCTCTAAAAACACCTCTTTCTTCTCCCTCAAAAGCGGATAATCTATCTCAGCAGTAATATTATTGACTCCCTTGCTATCCAAATAGTACATATAATACTTAATCTGCCAGATTCCCGCTTCCTCTATTGCTTTAGTCTTCTTCACTTCATGTAAAACCATTCCATTATCAATAAAATCTACATTAATAGTTCCATCAATCAAAACATTCTTCTTCTCTCTTTCATAGCTTGTTTCATCTAATATTTTCCCAATACTTACGAGTTCACTATTTTGCTCCATACTAAGTTCATTCATAAAATACCATAGTTTTTTTGTACACAAAAAATAATAATATATCATCATTCCTGTTATATTTTGAAACTTATCTTGATAATCATAACACATTGTTTTCTTCCTCAACCTTCATAATTAATCCTCTCCCTTCAAGTCTATCTTGATTAAATTCATAAATATATCTAGTTCTAAAAACATTACTTCCTTTAAAAAATAGTTCTTGATTATCATGTTCAAGCCACATCCCATTTGTAACATTTATAACATATTCATTGATTGTATTCTTTACCTCCAACTTTTCAGCATTTGAACAATTTGCATCTTTTAGTATACTTTCCCATTCATCAATTTGCCTAGTATTAGATAAAGCTTCATATATATTATCTGGCATTAGACTTATACTATTTATCTTTCTAAAAGCAGTCCTTACCTCAGACTTTTCCATTTCATATGGATTTATATCTTTGAAAACTCTAATATTATCTTTTATTTCATTATAATATTTCGAATCCTCTAGTTTTCTATTCTCTTTCTTATCAAAAACCCTTTCAATCATTTTCTGTTTAAGTTCTTCAGAGATTTCCATTCCACTATATTTACTAAGTTCATTAATAGAAAAATCATATATGTCACGATTAATTATATGAGGCACACCATTTTTATTATCATACACATATATATTAGGTAGCTCTCCAATATACTCTCTACTTCTAAATACTCTTCCCATTCTTTGAAAAATGCTATCAAGTGAGCTCATTTCTGTAAGCAAAACATCAAAGTCAATATCTAAGCTTGCCTCAACTATCTGTGTAGATATCCAAATGCCAGCTTCTGCATTAATATCTCTATTTGTGAACTCCAAAATGCTTCCTTCTAATGCTTTTCTGTGATTTTTTATATAATGACTATGTAACAAAAAAACATTTTCTCCTCTTAAATTCTCATATAAATCCTGCGCCTTCTTAATTGTATTAACAATAACTAAAACCTTCTGTTTACTTCCAAGTTCTCGTACTTTATCCATATCTATATCTGAATCTCTGATTACTTCTAATTTATGTCTTTTTTCTATATTAGGCTTAAAGTATCTACTTTGCCTAA
>CARDEQ010000059.1:0-8369 GCA_948958005.1 uncultured Clostridia bacterium | reverse complement strand
TAGAAAAAGAATTGATAGACTAACAGAACTTGAAACAATGCAAGAGGATGGAACTTTTGAAGTATTACCAAAAAAAGAAGTAATGATGCTTAAAAAAGAAATGGAAAAACTAGAAAAAAACCTTGGTGGAATTAAAGAAATGGAAAGCCTACCAGGAGTTATATTCATAGTAGACCCTAAAAAGGAAAGAACAGCTATATTAGAAGCTAAAAAATTAAAAATACCAGTAGTTGGTCTAGTTGATACAAACTGTAGCCCAGAAGATATCGACTTTCCAATCCCAGGAAATGACGATGCTATACGTTCAGTAAAACTTATAGCAACAGTTATGGCTAACGCTGTAATAGAAGGAAAACAAGGAGAAGTATTAAGCTTAGACGGAGAAGAGATGCAAGAAGAAGCAAGCGAAGTTTCAAATAATGATGCTAAAGAGGAAGTAGCAGAATAATATTTTAAAGAGGAGGAAAAAGCAAAATGGTTACTGCAAATTTAGTTAAAGAATTAAGAGAGAAAACAGGTGCTGGAATGATGGACTGCAAGAAGGTGCTTACAGAGACAGACGGAGACATGGAAAAAGCAGCAGAATTATTACGTGAAAGAGGAATTACAAAAGCTGCTAAAAAATCAAGCAGAATAGCTTCTGAAGGAATTGTTACAGCATATATATCTGATGACAAAAAAATAGGTTCAGTTGTTGAAGTAAATGCAGAAACAGACTTCGTTGCTAAAAACGAAGAGTTTAAAACATTTGCAAATGAAATAGCAGAGCAAGTTGTTAAAACAAATCCAAAAGATGTAGAAGAACTATTAAGTCAAAAATATATAAACGATAGTTCAAAAACAGTTCAGGAGGTATTAACAGACAAAATAGCAACAATCGGAGAAAACATGTCAATCAGAAGATTTGCTAGATTTACATCAAATGGATTAGTAGAAAAATATATACACGGAGAAGGAAAAATAGGAGTACTTGTTTCATTAGAAGGTGGGGACGAGGTATTAGCAAAAGATATTTGTATGCAAATAGCAGCAGCACGTCCTGAATACTTAGATAGAAATGCTGTTCCAGCTGACCGTGTAGAAAAAGAAATGGAAATATTAAAAGCACAAGCTATGAATGAAGGAAAACCTGCTGAAATAGCTGAAAAAATGGTTCAAGGAAGAATTGGAAAATTCTATGGAGAAATCTGTTTAGTAGATCAAGAATATGTAAAAGATCCTGGAATGAAAATTTCTGATTTACTTTCAAAGAACAATGCAAAAATAGTAGAATTTGCAAGAATAGAAAAAGGCGAAGGACTAGAAAAGAAAGAAGAAAACTTTGCAGAAGAAGTCGCAAAACAAATTAATGGTTAATTAAATAAAAAGGAGCTTTTAAACTAAGCCCCTTTTTTTTAGGAATTCAAACAATACTGCTATATTAGCTGTTTGGAAGTAATAAATATATTACTTCCAAAGATAGGCGGGAACATATCTCTACAATAAAATTATAAAAATAAAACTAAAAAACAATAAGAAAGGATGAATAAAAATGAAAGGCTATCTTGTACTAGAAAATGGAGAAATATTCGAAGGAGAAAAAATAGGATACGACAAAGAAGCTTACCTAGAGGTAGTATTTAATACCTCAATGGCAGGATACTTAAAAGTATTCACAGATCCTTCATACGCATCTCAAGGTGTAGTAATGACTTATCCACTAATAGGAAATTACGGTATAATACCAGAAGATACTGAATCAAAAAAAGTATGGGTAAATGCAATTTTTGTACATGAACTTGCAGAAGTTTCAAGCAATTTTAGAAGAGAAAAAGAATTAAATGATTATCTAATCGAAAACCAAGTTCCAGGACTAAAAAACATAAATACAAGAAAACTAACAAAAATTCTCAGAAATAGTGGAACTATGAGAGGTAAAATAACAAGTGATATTACAGATATAGAAGAAATAAAAAAAGAGATAAAAAACTATAATCCTAAAAACTTAGTAGGACAAGTATCAACCAAAAGACCATATATAGATGGCGAAGGAGAAATAAAAATCGCTCTTTTAAATTTTGGTTGCAAAGAAAATATTGTACGAGAATTAAAAAAGAGAAATTGCACAGTATATGTATATCCACATGATACAGGAGCAGATAGCCTATTAGAATATAATCCAGACGGAATAGTCCTTTCAAATGGCCCACGGAGACCCAGAAGACTGCCAAATAGCTATTCAAACAGTAAAAGAACTTTATGCAAAAGACATTCCAATATTAGGAATATGTCTAGGCCATCAACTAATGGCACTTGCAACAGGCGCAAAAACAGCAAAATTAAAATATGGACATAGAGGGCCAAACCATCCAGTAAAAGATATAAAAGCAGACAGAGTACATATTACATCACAAAACCATGGTTACTATGTAAAAGAAGATAGCATAGACCCTAAAATAGCAGAAGTATCACATATAAATTTAAATGATGGAACAGTTGAAGGTTTAAACTACAAAGACAAAAGGATATTTACAGTACAGTTCCATCCAGAAGCCTGCCCAGGACCAGAAGACTCAAGCTATATATTTGACGAATTTATAAGCAAATTATAATCAACATAGAAAATTTAAAAGGTAGACAAAATAAAGTATTAATTATAAATTAAAGATAAATAGAAAAGGAGTAAACTTTATGCCAAGAAATAAAAATATAAAAAAAGTTTTAGTAATCCGGTTCAGGACCAATAATAATAGGTCAAGCAGCAGAATTTGACTACGCAGGAACTCAAGCCTGCACAGAACTAAAAAAAGAAGGCTTAGAAGTTGTGCTTGTCAATTCAAATCCAGCAACAATAATGACAGATAAGCATATGGCAGATAAAATATACATAGAACCACTAACAGTTACAACAGTTAAAAAAATAATAGAAAAAGAAAATCCAGATAGTATTTTACCAAACCTTGGACGGACAAACAGGACTTAATATTGCAATGGAGCTTGCAGAAAGTGGATATTTAAAAGAAAAAAACATTAAACTACTTGGTACATCTCCAGAAGGAATAAAAAATGCAGAGGATAGACAGGCCTTCAAAGATATGATGGAAAGCATAAATGAACCATGTATTGCAAGTAAGGTTGTAAATACAGTAAATGATGCAGTAAGCTTCTCAAGAGAAATAGGACTTCCAGTTATTGTAAGACCAGCATATACTTTAGGAGGGACAGGAGGAGGAATAGCCTATACAGAAGAACAACTAAAAGAAATAACCTCTAATGGTTTGCATTTATCAAGAGTATGCCAAGTTTTGATTGAAAAATGTATTTCTGGTTGGAAGGAAATAGAATATGAAGTAATTAGAGATAGCAAACGGAAACTGTATTACAGTATGTAATATGGAAAATATTAATCCAGTTGGTGTACATACAGGAGATAGTATAGTTGTAGCACCTTCTCAGACTCTTGCAGATAGAGAATATCAAATGCTCAGAACCTCAGCAATTAAAATCATATCAGCACTAAAAATAGAAGGAGGCTGCAATGTACAATTTGCATTAAATCCAAATAGTTTTGAATATGCAGTGATTGAGGTAAATCCAAGAGTAAGTAGGTCATCAGCACTTGCATCAAAAGCAACAGGCTACCCAATTGCAAAGGTTGCAACTAAAATTGCTATTGGATATAGACTAGACGAAATAAAAAATGCTGTAACTGGTAAAACATATGCTTGTTTTGAGCCAGTATTAGACTATGTCGTAGTAAAAGTACCAAAGTGGCCATTTAGCAAATTTTTAACTGCAAATCGTGAACTTGGAACGCAAATGAAAGCAACAGGAGAAGTAATGGCAATTGCTGAGAACTTAGAGGCAGGTTTAATGAAAGCAATACGTTCATTAGAGGAAAATGTAGATTGTCTATATTTACCTAAATATTTAGAATTTTCAAATGACCAAATAAGAGAAGAACTTAAAAAAGTAAATAATGAGACAATATGGGTAGTTGCAGAGAATTTAAGAAGAGGCTTAACAATAGAGCAAATTCATGAAGCTACCACAATAGATACATTTTTCATTAGTAAAATAAATAACCTAGTCAAAATGGAGGAAGCTCTTAAAACAAAGAATTTAAGTGTAGAACTTCTAAAAAAAGCAAAACAATATGGATATACAGATAATGTAATTTCAAGATTTACTAAAATATCAGTAGAGGATATCAAAAAATTAAGAAAAGAAAATAATATAGAAGCATGTTTTAAAATGGTAGATACATGTGCAGCAGAATTTGATGCAGAAACACCTTATTATTATTCTAGCTATGACGAAGAAAATGAGGCCCTAGGCACGGAAAATACAAAAAAAGTATTAGTACTTGGCTCAGGACCAATAAGGATAGGACAGGGAATAGAATTTGATTATTGCAGTGTACATTCTGTGTGGTCTTTAAAGAAAAATGGATATGAAACAATAATTGTAAATAATAATCCAGAAACAGTTAGTACAGACTTTGATATAGCAGATAAACTATATTTTGAACCATTAACAAAAGAAGATGTAGAAAATATAGTAAACACAGAAAAGCCATATGGAGCAATAGTACAATTTGGAGGACAAACAGCAATAAAACTAACAAAAGCCTTAAAAGAAATGGGAGTTAAAATTCTTGGAACAGCTGAAGAAGACATGGATAGGGCAGAGGATAGAGAGTTATTTGATGAGGCTTTAAGTAATTGTGGCATTTTAAGACCAAAGGGAAGCACAGTATATACAGCCAAAGAGGCTATAAAAGTAGCAAATACTTTAGGTTATCCAGTACTAGTTAGACCATCATATGTACTAGGTGGACAGGGCATGGCAATTGCATATGACGATGGGGAAATTACAGAATTTATCAACGAAATAAATAAAACAGTACAAGAGCATCCAATTTTGGTAGATAAATATATGCTTGGAAAAGAGCTTGAAGTAGATGCAATTTGTGATGGAGAAGATATTCTGATACCAGGAATTATGGAACACCTAGAAAGAGCAGGAGTTCACTCAGGAGATAGTATTTCTGTATATCCAACACAAAATATAAGCAAAGAACATCAAGAAAAAATAGTTGAATACACAGCTAAAATAGCAAAAGAACTCAAGGTGCTTGGTGTACTAAATATTCAGTTTATAATCTCAGGTGGAGAAGTATATATAATTGAAGTAAACCCACGTTCAAGTAGAACAGTGCCATATATAAGCAAGGTTACAAATTTACCAGTAATAGATATTGCAACTAGAGTAATATTAGGCGAAAAGTTAAAGGATATAGGCTATGGCACAGGTCTTTATAAGAAATCTGAATATATAGCAATTAAGATGCCAGTATTCTCATTTGAAAAAATAAAAAATGCAGACACAAGCTTAGGTCCTGAAATGAAGTCGACAGGTGAAGTGCTTCGGTGTATCTAAAAACTTTAGTGATGCAATAGTCAAAGCCTTTATCGGAACAGGAATTACAATACCTAAAAAAGGAAATGTTCTAATAACAGTAAGAGATAAAGATAAAGAGGAAATGCTCCCACTTGCTAAGAAGCTTTATAATAGAGGCTTTGGGATATATGCAACAAAAGGAACAGCTACCCTATTAAGGAATAATGGAATAGAAGCAAATGTAGTTGAAAAAATATGGGAGGGTGCAGAGAGCATACCAAATCTATTACAGGAAGGAAAAATCAATTTTATCATAAATACGCCAACAAGAGGAAAAGAATCAAATAGAGATGGATTTAAAATAAGGAGACTTGCAGTAGAGTCAAAAGTTCCATGCTTTACTTCACTAGATACAGCAAATGCTTTGTATGATGCGATTGAAGATATAAATACAGAGGAAGAAATAGAAGTTGTTGATATAACAAAAATATAAGAAAAGTGGCTTCGCCACATGCCACTCACTTCGTTCGGGCGAATCAATGTAACTTAACCTTTTTACTCCAGAAATTACTAGCAAAACTAGTAATTTCCTATGTAATAAAATAAGCGCCTGCTGGGGAAATTCCCCAGTAGGCGTTTTGCAATTGGATTAAAGCTTGGTACACGAAATTAATTATAAATCTAAGGGGAAGAGACCGATAAATTTTACACGTGAATAATTTAAGTCAGGAACACTATAAACATACTTTGTATCATTTTCATAGTCACGTTCCACAATATAAAGCGTGTCAGTGGCTTCAAAATATATTATGATACGTTCAAAGTCTTTATCCCAATGTAAATCTAAAGGTCCACCAGGAAGAACTATGGTTTCACCCCTTAAGAACATCTGCAAAGTGTGATTGACGACTGTATAGGTGCCATGTCCAGGTACATATGTATATTCTCTTGCTTTAAAATCGCAGACATAAGTGTCAAAGGAAGCTGGGATGTCAATATTTTCAAATGGTTTATCAAGAGAGATACTACCGCTAAAAATTAAAATTTCGCCATTATAAGTATCACGGAAAACGGTTTGCCCTTCAATTTCTGTTTTACTTCCATCCCATTCTCCGCTTAGATATAGTTCACATAGCTTATCATAAAAGAGACGCCCCTCTGTTTTGACACCAGTTGCTTCGTCATCTACATAGATTTCTCCTTGCCGTATGTTTACTGCGAAATCGCCATATTCATTGCGACAAATGGTGTGAGTCGAATTTGTACCCCACTGCTTAGCATTATAAAGTTCTAAGTAAACTTTCGCAATTGAAACAGGATCATCAGAATTTATAACATAATTCTGATCTTCGGTATCGTCCTCCTTTTTGGGCCAAGTAATTGGCGTAGAAGAAGCAGAAGCTTCTGCTGACTCAGACGCTGACTCAGCTTCAAAGATGCTATCATTTGATATAGACGGTGTACATTCACCGAAGACATTAGAATTTTCCACAATTGTTTTAAAATCACTAATGTTTTTATCAATGCAGTTTTGTTTGTAAAGCAATGCGCACAAAATACCGCAGATAAACAAAAGAACGAGTATAAATCCAAGAAGTCCAGAGAAAATACATGTGGACTTATTAAAAAACTTTTTCATTCTGTTTAGCCTCTCTAAAAGTAAAATTTAAATGTTGTAATGCCTAGTTAGAATACTCGGATAAAGGCACAGATGGAGTAGTAACGACTGGATGTGTAAAAGTGCCATCTGGAAAAGCCTCCTTTTCTATTATGTAACCATCAGCAAATGCACATGTTAAGCTAAATTCAAGACTGTAAACTGCTTCAGTATCTGTTATAACTAAAGAAGAATCCCTCGATTTTTTGACATAATACTGCTCCTCTTTTTCATAATATCTCCAAATAATACCAGAGGTATCAGAATAAAAAAGACCAGCTTCATCAAAATCGAAATTTGTAATTTCGCTAATTAATTTTATTTCAGAAACATTTCGATCTGGGACTACATAAAGATAAATACCAACCCCATTTTTTAACTCTTTACTACTGAGATTATAAGGAATAGAGCTTGCAATTAAAAATAACTTATCATAGACCTCGTCATAATACAACTCAGTATCATAAGGTCTATAATTTTCAAGGTCCATTCCTTCCCAAATTAGCTTACCTCCAGAAAGAGGAATTTTCCTTCCATGAGAATATTTTGCTAAAGTATTTCGCTCAATCCGATAAGTACCATCACCTAATATGAATTGTTGACCAATAAAATCAGACATTGCTTCTGGCAAGTCAATACTATGACTAATTCCAGTACATACAGAAGCAGTTGAAGAATTGCCATCTACGTATAGCCTTCCTTTATTAGAGAGTACAACAGAATGTCCATCAATTTCGGTAGGAAGGCCATTCCAATCTCCGTTTAGGTAAAGCTCTATTGCTTTGTCAGCTAATGCAGAGTATTGCAGGGCATTTTGCTCTAATTCTCTCGAAGCTGCAGCTTCTACCAACCTGTCAAGATTAGTATCTAAATATTCTTGAATAATGCTATGGGCAAAAGCCAGAGTCATAGGTGATGAGGGAGCAGAAGGGAGAGCAGGTGCAACGCTTTGGGGGCTGTCTATTGTTGAAATCTTATTTATCTCGCTATGTGAGGTAATGCCTTGAATAATTAGCAAAACCAGCAAGGAAATAAGTAACACACTGCTCCCCCATAGAATGGATTTGCGAACTTTTTTCATTTTGCTACCAACCTTTCAAAAATTATTTTTTAACCAATGTGCTTTTTTAGCTAGCGGTTCCTAAATAAATCAGGCACAGCCAGCTAAAAAGAATGTCAAATAAACATTCTTATTTATTATACTACCATATTTACGTAAAATCAACATTTTATGAAAACTATTATTTAATAAAATTGAAGGTTAGTCAATCATATGTCACACTTTTTTGAAAAATATATGGTTTGAGTACCCTATATTGTCACAACCGAT
>CARDEQ010000058.1:5146-8472 GCA_948958005.1 uncultured Clostridia bacterium | reverse complement strand
TAGTCCATATGTTTAATGTAGTACGTTTATTTTACGACATCCCATGTCAACAACATTACATACATCAGAACCACTACTGATTAAGTACTAGAGCTTTCATAGAAGTTATGTGTGTCAGGCATAATATTAATTGAATATGTATGGGTAATGTTGTTGACATGGGATGTCGTAAAATAAACGTACTACATTAAACATATGGACTATATATTAATTGCAAGAGTTTAAGATATACAAATCGTGGGATTATACTAATTAAACTGACACTTTGGTTAGTATTTTCTATTTATATAAACTTTCAATTGTAGTTTCTAAAATCTCTGCTAACTTTAATCCTTGTTTTATATTAGGTATCCTTATATCATTTTCCCATTGAGAAACTGTATTTTGTTTTACTTTCATAATTTTTGCTATATCTATTTGAGATAAATTTCTGATTTTTCTAAAATATTTTATTTTATTCACTCATTATCTATCCTCCTTTCATTTGGTTGGTTCCTTTCTATACTTGTTTTGCTGTATTTAATATTGTTTCAAGTATTGTTTTTAATCTTGTATTTTCATCTTTTATTTTTTGATGTTCTTCTATTGGAATACTTCCATCTTTATAAACTTTTATTTTATAATAACCACCTTCGGTTCTATAATGTTCAATTTCTCCTAATCTGCACAATTTTTTAATCTCTTCAACTCCCATTTTAGTTTGCCTACTATATTCTTCTGCTGATACAAAGAAATATGGTATTGACATTTTAAACTACCTCCTTAAGAAATTTATTTACAAAATATATTTGTCCTTTGCCAGTAACTTTAGTAGTAGGTTTTGTAACTATATCTCCATTTGGTTTATTAATAGCTGTTTTCTTTACTTCAAATAAGCCTAATTCCATAGATTTTTGCGTTGGTAAATTCCAATTTTGTCCTTTTTGTTTTATTAAATAACCTTCATTTCTTAATTTTTCAAATAATCTATTTTGTCCAATGTTATATCCATTTTGTTTTAGTATTTTTGATAGTTCATTTATAAGAACACTATTCTTAGAAGTTTCAACACTATCTGCAAATAATACTTTTGGTTTTTGTTGTTCTAATTGTTCTGCAAGTTCTGCTGCTTTTCTTAATGCTTCTGGTAATGTTTTTGGTATTTCAAACATATTTCTTGCTTTCTTTTCTACTTCAATGAAATATCTTCTTATCTTTCTTCCTTGTTCATTATTTTCTACCATTGCGATTTCTTTTGCAGTATCTAATGTAAGTGCATATTCTATTCTTGGACGTCCTCCTGTACTTTTCAACAAAATTGTTGTAAAGTCTATATTCTCAACAAAATCATATTTTTGTATTCTATCTGTAATCCAATTTGAAAAGTCTCTTTTTGATTCTAATTTTTCATGCAATTCTCTTGCATCTACTAATTGTTCTTGTCTATCATTTTGATAAACTTTAATTAATCCATTTTGAAATATTTTCATATTATTCATTTATTTTTCTCACTCTCCTTTTCTCTTTTATCTAAAAATTTTAAGTAGCTTTCTAATTGTCCTTTTGGTACTTGAGTTGGCAGCCATATTATTGGATTTTGATTTTCATCAAATGATATTAAATAATTTTTCATTTATTTTAACTCTCCTTTTGTTTCTATTTTGGATACTTCATTTTCAAAAAAAATAACTTCTATAGGTTTGTTTAAATAATCAGAAATTTTTTTGGCCTGTTCAAGTGAAAATTTTGTTTTTCCATTCTCTTTTTTCCAATATGCTGCACCAGTTTCTAATTCAATTATTTTAGCCATTTTTTCACAATCAATACCTTTAGTTAATCTAATTTGTTTCAATTTTTCAAACATTTTTTCCTCCTTTCTTGTTTCTATTTTGGATACATCTATATTATATCTATTTTGGAAACTTTGTCAATAGTTTTTTTAAAAAAAGTTTCTTTTTTGGAAATTCATTTGCATTTCCATTTTGGAAATGTTATAATATCAATATATGGAGGTAAAAGTGGAAATGAAAAATAGACTGTACAAACTACGAACACAAAACGATATGACACAAGAACAACTTGCTGAAAAAATAGGGGTACAAAAAGCTGCCATATCTAAATATGAAAATGGCAAATTAGATATTCCTAATAGTACTTTAGTAAAATTATCTAATATTTTTGACTGTAGTGTTGACTACTTATTAGGTGAAAGCAATCTTGTAAGTTCAGAAGAAGAATACTTTAAAGCTGTTAGAACAGCTATTGTTGATTGTGTATTTAATGATTATATTGAAGATTTTCAAAATATTGGTCTTTCTGATAATTCTATAAAAATTATATATGATAGTTGTATTTATGCTTTTAACCCTAATAATACTACACCAAATTCAATGGAAAGAGGTATGCTTCTTGCAAAAACTTCACCTAATATTGACTTTCAAAAATTTATACCCTTATTTGACTCCTTAAATAAAAGATTAATATCTATGAATACACACTTTTATAGATTTGTACCATATTTTGAAGATATTGATGTAAATTCATACGAAGATTTTGATGTAAATATGCTCAATAGTGTGGGGACTAGGATAACTTCTTCAGATTTAAAAAAACTAGAAGATATAATGTTAAAAATAAATTCTTCTTTTTTCCCTAATTGTAAACTTATAAAAAATAAAAATGATGTCTCTTCTACTAAAGATGATAGTGTATTTCCAATTCCAGTCTTAGGCAAAATTACAGCAGGACAACCAATATTAGCTGAAGAATACTTAGAAGGATATTTACCAGTTGATCCTAATATATATGGAATGAAAACATCTGATGATTATTTCTATCTTAAAGTTTCTGGAGAAAGCATGAATTTAAAAGTACATAATGGAGATTATGCACTTATTCATAAGCAAGATTATGCGGAAAGTGGAGATATAATTGTTGCTATTGTAAATGGCGATGATGAAGCAACAATGAAAAGATATAAAAAAATAAATGACGAAATTATTATGCTAGAACCAATGTCAACTTATCCTATGGAGCCTTTAGTAATAGATTTAAAAAATACTAAATTTAAAATAATAGGAAAAGCAATAGGACAATTTGGAAAATTTTAAACTAAAGATAAGTAGAAATACTTATCTTATTTTATAGGAGGAAATTATGGAAATTGAAAGAAATAAAGAGCTTATGACTGAATATTTAAATGCTGTTTATCAAAACATTCGCACAGCAATTCAGTCAATCGAGGATATCATTCCTAAGATTAAAGATGAAAACTTAAAAAGAGAGCTTGCAAGCGAAGAAGACAAATATCTCCTTCTTGAAAAAGAATGCGAGCTTCTTGCCAAAGC
>CARDEQ010000058.1:0-5136 GCA_948958005.1 uncultured Clostridia bacterium | reverse complement strand
TACTATAAACGGAAAACAATATTATAGAGTGACAAAAACTATAGGTCATAAAGCTGATGGTACCCCCATTAGAAAACCTTTTTACGGAGATGGCGAAAAAGATGCAAATGCTAAAGCAGATGAGTATATGAATAAATTAAAAAATGGAATGTCATTAGATTTTGAAACTGTTACAATTAATGAATTATTATATAAATGGTTATTTCAAATAAAAAAAAATGAAGTTAAGCCTTCTTCTTTTCAATCTTATGAAGGAACTTATAGAAATTATATTAAAGACTCTGATATTGCCAATATAAAGGTTTATAATACAAAATCTATACAATTACAAGAATATTATAATAAATTAGGAAAAACAAAAACTTATTCACAAATAAAAAAACTAAATAAATTATTAAAACAATTTTTCTTTTATGCTGAAAGAGAAGGTTTTATTTTAAAAAATCCTTGTAATAACATCACTATTCCAAATAAAAGTGATAAAAAAGGTGTTAAATCTGAAATAGAATATTTTAACGAAGATGAAATAAAACAATTAAAAACATCCTTTAAAGGGCATAAATTCGAAACTTTAATACTTACTGCTTTAGGCACTGGATTAAGGCAAGGCGAATTATTAGCTTTAAAATGGGAAAATGTTAATTTAAAAGAAAAATTTTTAGAAGTAAAAGAAACTGTAAAAAAGGTCTATATATTTGATGATAATGGAAATAAAAAATTACAAACTATATATAACACTCCTAAAACCTCAAATTCAATTAGAAAAGTAGATTTACCTAATAAACTAGTATCTTTATTGTCTAATATAGAAAAAGACTCAGAATTTGTTTTTAGTGAAAATGGGAAACCAATTTCTGCAAAGACTTTATTTGGTAATTGGAAAAAAATATTAACTGAAAATAATATTCCTTATAAAAAATTCCATTCATTAAGACATACTTATGCTACTATGCTTCTTTCTCATGGTGTCGATTTAAGAACTGTACAAGATTTAATGGGACACTCAGATATTACTATTACACAGATTTATTTACATGTATTACCTAAGACAAAAATTGACGCTGTAAATCGAATAAATAATCTCTTATAAAAAACTAAAGTGTTAAAAAAGTGTTAAATGCAAAAATAGAGTGTCAAGATTATACTATGTAATCATTGATACTCTAACATTTTTGCAGATTGGTGACCCCTACGGGAATCGAACCCATGATTAAAAAATACCTCTTTTAAAAACTTCTCGAACTCCCGTAATTATTGTCTTTTCACTATTTTTTAATTTTAGTTCTTTTTACTTCTCTATAGTTATTTAAAACTAAAGTGTTAAATAAGTGTTAATTTTTTTCTTAATTATATATATTTATTCTTTTAATGTCAAGTATTATTTTTTTGTTTTAAATATTCTTCATATTCCTTTTTACATATAATTTTTCTTTCATCAAAATACTTTTTAAAATCTTCTTTGCTTATAATTAATTTTTTCATTTCTTCATCTAATACTACATCTTTTGTTTCTTTCATAAACAATCCCTCTCCTTCATAAGATTTTTTACAATCTTTATTCAAGGGGTCATAATCTTTTCTCATTATAATATTACTTTCTTCTTTTGTAAATACTTTTTTTAAATTCTTTTCGACAATCATGTTATTATTTTCTCCTATATCAATTTTCAATTGAGCTCTTTTGATATAAAGATTATATATTGTTTTTAACACTTTGGTTAATTTGTTTTATGAAAGCATTGTTTTATTTTATGAAGGTTACATAATATTTTATAAAAATGTCATTTTTTGTCAGAAAAAGTCCTACTTGTGTTAGACTAATTTAGAATTTTTCGGTTTAATTTATTATAAGATATTTTTTAACAAACACTTGACATACGTAACAATACGTAGTATAATAATAATGTCGAAAGACAATAATATATTCGATAGTAGCTTTTAAAGCACTAAGAGAAACCAAAGAGAAGGAGTGATACTATGTATCCAAAAGATTTGGTAAAGCTACTAGAAAAAAATGGTTGGGTTAAAGTTTCCCAGTCTGGATCTCATTTAAAAATGAGAAAACGGAAACCAGACAGAAATAATTCCTATACATAATAGAGATATCCCTAAAGGATTAATAGTAGCCATTTTGAAGAGAACGGGACTAAAATAGAGTCCCCTCTGCTTTTATTTTTGAATATATTACTACTAAAGAAAATAAAATATAAGGAAGGGGTTATTATGAATAATTATTTTTATCCAGCTATATTTACTTATGATGAAGATGATAAGTGCTATATGGTTGATTTCGTCGACTTAGAAGGGTGTTCCACTTTTGGAAATTCTATTGATGAGGCTTATATAATGGCAAAAGATGCGTTAGGTCTTTATTTATCTGATTTAGAGAATTTTCCTAAACCTACAATTCCATATAACCATATAAAATTAAAAGATAATCAATTTATATCTATAATAGAAATTGATTTGTTAGAATATAGAAAAAAGTATAGTAATGTAGCCGTAAAAAAGACTTTGTCTATACCAACATGGTTAAATACTATAGCAGAGAAAAATGATATAAATTTTTCTCAATTATTACAAAAGGCTTTAAAAAAAGAATTAAATATTAATAATTAAATATTGACATATTTAAAAAATTAATTTATTATAATTATAAAGAATATATTATTGTTAAAAAATGAGATTAATAAAAGATAGATATTTTCCCTGTATCTGTCTTTTATTTTTTCTAAAAATAGACAAAATCAAGCTTTTAAAATTGTTTTAGTGCTTTTTATATTTTAAACTAATGTAATTATATACCTCATAAAACTCAAAAAAGAGGCAGACTGAAATTAATCAGTCTGCTTTACTTTTATACTACATTAATTTTAAAAGCCTCAATCTTTAAACATTTTCCTTTTGTTCCTAAATGTATTTCTGTTCCTGAAGATTTAGGCATCCAGCCAACATCTTGTATATGTTCCTGACCTTCTAATCTTTTATTTGATTTTATTTCGATTGCTTCTATTCTTCTTCCTTCTCCTGTTGTTCCTGCAACTTGCCCATTTCCTATCCAATCAGACCAACCTTTGTCTTGCATATGCACTCTATAACTCAATTCTAACTCATTGTTCCCTTGTAAGATTATAGCTTCTATCCTTTTATTTTCTCCTGTTGTTCCTGCTATATCTCCTGTATTTTTCCAATCCGTCCATCCTTTATCTTGTATATGTACTTTATACTGTAAATCTGACTTTGGTACTAATCTTGATTTAAAATCATTCCATCTAGCTTCATTATTTACAAATGGTGCTGGGCATATCTTATGTGTTACATCATAATGTCTTATAACATTCTCAACTGGTATATTATATTTTGCCATTAGTTCTTTTGTTAGTTCTACTGTTTTATTTATTACTTTTTCTGATATGTCTAATACTCCATTATTATTAAAACAACACATTTCTATTCCTATTGAGTTTGAGTTCCTACATTCATTATAATATTTTCCAGTTGTTCCACAATGCCATGCTCTATCTCCTTCTTTTACTACTTGCCATATTTCATTTTCATCTACAAAATAATGTGCAGATGCTTGTCTATTTATTGAATAAAAATAGTCTGCATTTGCTTTAGCTGTACTTACTGCTCCTACATAGTGTATAACTATATATTTGTTTTGTTTATTTGTCATTATTGTTCTATTTATTTGAGTTAATTTCGTCTTTATTTCCATTATTCCTCAACTCCTTCTACTTCACTGTTAAATCCATAGTTTTCATCTTCCATTGTTATTCCTCCTTTTTATTATTTAACTTTTCTTTTATTTTGTCTGGTAATGGAAATCCTAATTTTGTACAGTTTTCTGCTAAAGATACTAATTCCATATAACATACATAAATTATTATAAAATACATTATTGAACTTGTGCCAAATGCAAACTTAAATATAAATCCAACAATTATGTATGCTAACTCTGCACATTTTTTCCCTAGTCCATCCCTCATCTTTGAACTTGATACCTCTTTATTTTCCCACGCATTATAATATCCTGTTATTATATCTAATATCATTAATATTAGCGGAACTCCTATCATCCACCATATATTTGTAAAATGTAAATTCATCAATTCTCCCATCTTCTAACCTCCTATAATTGTCTCTATGTCTTTAAAATATGTAACTTTCATATTTGGACTTATTTCATCTGTGTTATAAATATGTGTTACATTTTTATATGTTTTTGCTTCATTTTCTATTTTTTCTAATATTTCAGTTTGTTCTGTTGTACATTCGATTTCAATTGGTGTTTCTAATACATAGTCAACATAGACTGGTGTTCCTGCATTGTTTTGTTCTACTAGCCACGTTTTAAAATCACTTACACTATTCCATTTTGAATTAACGTCTGTAATTCCAACATAAAAATGGTTTGGCTCTACTTGTAGAAACATTATTAAATTATTGCTTACTAAGTGAGTAATTTTGAAATGACTAGAATATCCATCGCCATATTTATCAGTTATTTTTAAAGCACCATCTCTATTTAAGTCTAATCCAAATCTTCTTGTTCCTGTTGTATATAAAGCCCATCTTGCTTCTGTCCCTTCTAAAATCAATCTCTTTACAAAATGCCTCTCATACCATTTCCCATCTTTCTTTATAAATGTATCTTTATATTCTCCTATTGCTCTCATTGGTTGTTGGGTTGGTATTGTATACATCTGTGCCTTATTTAATATATAATCACTTATATTATCATATTCAAGTTGTATTTTTGTAAAATCAACATAGTCATTTTTTACTATTGTTCCACCACCAGAATTTGCATAAAACCATATTGCTATATATTTACCTACCATCTCTTCATTTATATTCATCGAAATAATATGTCCACTATTTTTAGAAGCTTCTACACTTGTCCTTAAAGAAAAATTTTCATCACAATATCCTATGTTATACTGTCCAGTATTCAAATTCGATGTACTAATCTCCATCTTTAATTTTATTGTTTTACCAATATCATTTTTTAATATTTTCTTTATTCTATACGTTCTAAATACTGTATTTGTTGATGTATTACTTCCTATGTAATGTATTCTTATTCCATCATTAATTTCTTCTATTAATGTATTCCCAGAATGATAAGCA
>CARDEQ010000057.1:0-8588 GCA_948958005.1 uncultured Clostridia bacterium | reverse complement strand
ATCAAAATAATGGTAAAATATATGCAAAAGTATTCTCTTCACCTGTCGAAAAAGATACAGACCAAGATGGAATATTAGACGGGGAAGACAAAAACCCACTTGAATGGGATGTTGGTGCAAGAGATTTGGCAATATTTGCAGCACTAGCCTATGAAGATGCAGGAAACTTGAAAGGTAAAATGTTTAATCTTTCTACTGAAAAGGAGGAACACCATTTTACGAAAGGTGCTAGTCTCAAAAGCATTGATAAAGGAATTGCGGAAAAGTGGAGAATACTCGACTTTGAAGAAACTTTAGCAGACTTTGACACCAAATTAAGTGTAACAACATTTAAGAATGGAAATAACATAGTAATTGCATATAGGGGAACAAATGAGAAAATAGGAGAATGGGCAAATAATGTATTCCGAGTGGGTGTTTTGAATTATCATGCAGAGGAAAGGGCGGCAAAAAAATATGCGTTAAAAATTGCAAAATATTTTTCAAAGCATAAAATATATATTACAGGACATTCTTTAGGAGGCTATCTTGCTCAAGTAGGTTGTGCTGAAATGCTTCGCCAAAATGCTGCCGTGCCAGAGGGTGTAATGTATTTTAATGGATTTGGACAAAATATTGGATTATTAAAGGTATTTCCAAGTAATATCACTCCTAATAAAACTGAGGATACATATGATATTTTAAAGAGCTATGCTAAAAGCCATAATTTGATTAGCTATGAAATCAAAGGGGATGTAGTTTCTTCATTAGGTACTCATGCAGGAAAAAGGATAGGACTTTATGTTGCAAATGAGCCTAGAAAAAGGCATGCTAATTATAAGCAGGATTTTACTTTTGATGCTATATTTTTTGCAGCAGATAAGATGGGAATGCCGGTAAAATATTATTATAATCATTACAAGTCAAAGACAACAAAAGAATATATAAATATGACACATGAAACAAACAGTTTTTATTATAATTTGAAACAAGGAATTAGAGGGTAGAAATACTAAAACAGATAAATTGGCAACTTAATTTCCAATTTATCTGTTTTAATTTGAATAATCTTGTAAAATAGCATGTACTAATAGTCTGCTATTATTTGAATTTGTATTACAAGTAGATAAAGTAAGGATATTATTATTTTCATTAATATTAGCTTGGAAATCAATATTACTTTTAGACTTTATATATTCCAAGAACTCCTTATAAGTAAAACCACCAAAATAATTAATACCTAGTTTTTGAACATCAGATATATACACTGAAAAAACTTTATACCTTAAAGTTTGACTTGGAGTATATACATCTATAATAATATCATTTCCAAGCTTGCCATTATTAAATTTGTGTAAATCTGCAAACATCAATCCAGACTTCATATTATGTCCATAGACAATAGTATTTTTATCAGTAAAACTATTATTATTCTCATAATCTAAGAATATAGAACCTGTCACACTATCCTCTTTTGTTAAAGAATGAGATAAATAATAATCATTATCTTTATTTTGTAAAACTGGATAGTTTATATTAGTATTATTTATCCTAATCCAAGCAACCACATCAGAATTCATTTGCTTTAGCTTTTCAAAATCAATATTTGTGTGCTTCAAATCTGGACTATTTATAGTATCAACATTAATTATTTCTTTTATTAAATTCTCATTTTGTCTTTTTGCAATATTATTTTCAATGCTCCATTTTGATAAAGTTAATGAAGAGTATAAAAATACAATTATAAAAAATAATAGAGATATAAATTTAGCTATAGTTTTCTTTTCCATTTCAATTTCCTTCATATAAAACTTTTATTAAGTATATCATATTTAATATAAAAATTCCAGAGATAATTTTTTATATTAACAAATTACAATACTTAATATACAACAATAGTAATACTACATATTGAAAATATACATAAATGAAATATAATATATCACAGAAAGGGGCGCGGTTAAATGTCTCAAGCAAATTAAGTGTTAGAATAGACGAAAAAGACAAAAAAAGATTTGAGGTATTTTGCAATGAAACAGGTATGAATGTATCTGCTTCAATTAATATGTTTATTAAGACAGTACTAAGAGAAAGAAGGTTACCATTTGAAATAAGACAGGAGCCATTTTATTCAGAAACAAACATAAAATATCTTGAAAAAATAGTTGCAGATATAAACGAAGGAAAAGCAAAATTTGAAGAACATGAACTAATAGAGGAAGAAGAGGATTAAAATTAAATAACCACAAAAACAAATTTCAACTTTTTATGAATAATTTTAAACATATGACAAATAATAGGTTTAAAGTAAATAAAAAGGAGGAATAGTTTTGAAAGCAACAGGTGTAGTTAGAAGAATAGATGATTTAGGAAGAATTGTAATTCCAAAAGAAATAAGAAAGGTACTTCGTATAAAAGAAGGAGACCCACTTGAGATATTTACAGATAAAGAAGGAGAAGTAATATTAAAAAAATATTCTCCTATTGGAGAACTTTCAGAATTTGCAAGTGGATATGCAGAAACTCTATCAAAAACAACAGGACATATTGCCTGTATAACTGACAAAGATTCTGTTATTGCAGTTTCTGGTGGACCTAAAAAAGAGTTTTTAGAGCAGGATTTATCAAAAGAGCTAGAGCAGCTTATGGATGATAAAGAAGCTTATATAAGTAAAGATAATGACGAGGTATCTATTCCGGTTATAAAAAATGATAATAAGGAGAGAAAGTTTAATTCTCAAGTAGTATATCCAATAATTGCACAGGGGGATGTAATTGGTTCAGTTATTCTCTTATCAAAGGATGCAAAAACAAAAATGGGAGAAACAGAGAAAAAAGTTGTAGAATCAGCAGCAGGATTTTTGGGGAACCAAATGGATATATAATATTCAAAAAAAGGCTTTTAATAATCAATTAAATATAATAAATAAAGCAAAGACTTGGAGATGGTTTGTGATGCTATCTAATTCTTTGCTTTGTTTTAATTTATAAAACTATTGTTTTTTTAAAATATTTAATATATAATATAGAAAAAATGTTTGAAAAAAGGAGAAAATATGTCGTTAGATAAGGAAGTTCAATATGTTAAGGGAGTAGGAGAAGCTAGAGCTAAAATATTAAATAAACTTGGAATATATACACTAGAAGATTTAATTACATATTATCCTAGAAATTACGAAGATAGAAGTAAAGCCAAAAATTTAAGTGATGTCATAGATGGCGAAGAAGTTATGATTAAAGCAAAAGCTGTTACAGAGATGCAGGTAACTAAAGCAAGAGCTAAAAAAATGACAATTTGCAAAATAATTGTAAGTGATCGGTACAGATGCTTGCGAAATAACTTGGTATAACCAACCATATTTAAAAGAACAATTAAAGGTACGGAAATGAATATAACTTTTTTGGAAAGATTTCAAAAAGAACTGGACATATTCAAATGAATTCTCCTGTATTTGATAGAGAAGGGCTAAAAAATAATACACGGTAAAATTATACCACTTTATCCAATAACATATAATATATCGCAAAACCAAATAAGAAAAGTAATCGAAAATGGCTTAAACCTAGTAGAAGGAAACTTGAAGGAAACAATGCCAGAATACATATTAAAGGAATATAACTTATTAGATAAAAATCTAACAATAAATAAAATACATTTCCCAAGCAGCTTTGAAGAATTTGAAAGGGCAAGAACAAGACTAGCATTTGAGGAATTATTAATAATGCAAGTTTTATTGTTAAACCTAAAAAACAAATGTCTAAAAAGAGAAAGTGGTATAAGATTTAATAAAGATGTAAAAATGTCAGATGTGATTAATTCACTACCGTTTAAACTCACAGGAGCACAGCTTAGAGCACTTGAAGATATAGACAGAGATATGGAGCAAGACAAAGTAATGAACAGGCTACTACAAGGAGATGTAGGCTCAGGAAAGACAGTTATAGCAGTGATTTCTGCATATAAAGCAGTAAAATCAGGTTATCAAATGGCGATAATGGCGCCAACATCAATACTTGCAAGTCAGCATTTAGAAACATTTAAGGAGATATTAGAGAAATTCAAAATAAGATGTGAACTTTTAATTAGCAATATCCCTGCTAAAAAGAAAAGAGAAATTATAGAAGATATAGAAAATCGGTAAAATAGATGTAGTTATTGGTACGCATTCAATACTCCAAGACAATGTAAAATTCAAAAATTTAGGATTAGTTATAACAGATGAACAGCATAGATTTGGAGTAAATCAAAGAAGTATAATAAGTGAAAAAGGAAAAAACGTAGACAAAATAGTAATGACAGCAACACCAATACCAAGAACTCTAGCATTAATCTTATATGGAGACTTAGATATATCAATAATTGACGAATTGCCACCAAATAGAAAGAAAATAGATACTTTTGCAGTACGGACTATCAATGGAGGAAAGAGTAAATAGCTTCATAAAAAAACAAGTAGAAGAAGGGAGACAAGCATATATAGTAAGCCCATTGGTAGAAGAAAGTGAGGAGGTAGATGCAAAATCAGTATTAGAACTATTTGAAAAGTATCAGACTCAAGTTTTTAGTGAATATAGAGTAGCATATATTCATGGAAAATTAAAACAAAAAGAAAAAGACCAGATAATGGAGGACTTCAAAAATGGTGAAATTGATATATTAATTTCAACAACAGTAATAGAAGTAGGAGTAAATGTGCCAAATGCAAGCATAATGGTAATACAAAATGCAGAAAGATTTGGACTTGCAGCTCTTCACCAGCTAAGAGGAAGAGTGGGAAGAGGCGAATATCAATCCTACTGTATATTAAAATATCAAGGAAAATCAGATAATATAAGACAAAGAATGAAGGTAATGCAAGAGACAAATGACGGCTTTGTAATTTCAGAAAAGGATTTAGAGCTAAGAGGAACAGGAGAATTTTTTGGAACAAAACAACATGGGCTTCCAGAATTCAAAGTGGCAAATTTATTTGAAGACATGGAGATACTAAAACAAGCTCAATTACTTGCAATAAAAATAATAGAAGAGGACCCAGAATTGAAGCTATCAAAAAACGCATTATTAAAACAAGAAATTAACAAAAAGTTTAATGGAAAAATTGAGATTTAATGCTTAGTAATAATAGTTAAATTCTAGAATAGAGAAGGAGGGATATAAAAAGGCAAGTGGAAATTTATCACTAAGCCTGTGAATTGTAACAAATTTACTTAAATCTTAGAAAAATTTAACAAAAATAACTTGCTATTTTTGCGATTGTAGTGTATGATATTATATGTATAATGAAAAAACTATGTATAATTATAAATAGAGAGGAACTATTAAAAAATGAAAAAAGCAGTAATTTTTATCTCAGTAATTTTAATAATTATAATCACACTATACTCTGGCACAGTTTATGGAGCAGCAACCGAGATTTTAGAATCAGAGACAACCAGTAAGATGGTACAGATGACAGAAATGCAAAAAAAGGAATTAAAAGATTATAAAGAAGACTATGGATCAGATACTTATGGATTTACAGCGTTTATATTAAATAAAATCCAAATCTTCAGTATTCCATTTTGCTTTTTAGGAATAGCAATAAGTGCCATATATCAATATGTTATAGGAATTAGGAAATTGGATGTAAGATATAAAGGTTTTTATACCATGATAGCGTTTATTACACTATTTGTCATAGCGCAAGTTTTACCACTTGTATTTGTAATTGTAATAAAAGGTTTTGGAAGGAGTTAACAAATGAAAGTTTTATTTGCTGTTAATAATGAAGATGTATCGGAGAATATTATCAAGTTATACCAAAAAGAATATAGAGAAATAATATCTGGTAAAAATGTTTATTATTTTAATGCAATAATTAAAGAATTACAAAGAGACCAAACATATGATAGAATTGTAATTAGTGAAGACCTAGAGCCTTATACTAATAATAATTTTGATATCATAGATAAATTTTTATTTGAGCAACTAGATAAAATAAGTGATGAGGCAATAAGTGATGGAGGAACAGATATTCCAATTATATTTATTGCAACTGATAGACGTTCTAAATCAGACAATCTATTATCAAAATTATTTTCAATAGGAATATATGATGCACTTTTAGGACCAGACAGAAGTATTCCAGAAGTTTGTAAATTATTAAATAAACCTCGTACAAAGAAGGAAGCAAAATCTTATTATAGAATTGAAACAGACGAGGTAACATATCAAGCAGAAACAGAAGATAGTGTTAGCGAAACAGAGATACAAAACATCTTAACACATTATAAAAAGCTAGGAAAAAATACAGATAGATATGTCGAAAGCTTTAATAATATTGCAGCTCAATATACAGATAGTCAGTTAAGGGTAATAAGTAAATTTTTACCAATTGGAGTAAGAGCAGTTTTAGAGACAGATTCTCCAAAATATCAATCAATTATGACTTTTGGAGAAGGTACATATAAAAGAATAGAAAATGCTAAAGCAGAAAAAAAAGAAGATTTGAAAATTGGCTTTATAGAAACAAATACAGGAAAAGTAAAACCTACAAAACCAGTTGTAATACCTTCTGCTGTTAAAACAGAAAATGTAAAAAAACTTGCTAAAAAAGAGGAAATTAAAAAAATAGAACCAAGTGTCTCAAAAATCAATAGTATTGATAGTATTTTTGAAGACGAAATCGAAGAAGAGGAAACAGACGCAGTTCTTCCAGGCTTTGAAGAAGTAAAAACAGTAGAATTTGAAGAGGATATAGCACCAGCAGCAGAGGAAAACCAAGAAGAAATTAAAACAGAGGAGCCAGCAAAAAGAAAAAGAGGAAGACCTAGAAAGGTTGTAGACCCAGCAGATATAGAACCAAAAGTACCTAAAAAAAGAGGAAGACCTAGAAAAGTTGTAAATCCTGTACCAGAAGAACAAGATATACTTCCTGGTTTTGAAGATATAGCAATAGAAAGAGAAGAGGATAGTGTCCTTCCTGGCTTTGAAGCAAGTGCACAAGAAAGAAGAGACAATTCATTTAATCTATATAGCTTATCAGAAGAAGAAGAGACAAGAGAAAAATCAATAGATAGTATAGAGCCAAGACGGAGAAAATATAGATTTAACAAGATTACTTACAAAGGATAAAAAAATAGTAGCATTTGTTGGAACTGCAAAGGCAGGAACATCATTTTTAGTTAACAATCTTGCAGATATGCTCTCAAGAACAGGGATAAAAACAGCGATAGTAGATTTAACAGAAAATAGAAATTCTTACTATATATATACAAAAAATGAAGAACCTCTAAGAAGAATAGCTTCAAATTGCCTAGAAAAAATTGAAAGTGGAATAGTAGAAGGAATAGATGTAAGTAAAAATTTAACAGTATTTACATCAGTACCAAACCAAAAGGTAGATGTAACTGATATTGATACACTTGTTGCAAACTTAGTTAAAAAATTCTCATTAGTAATATTAGATTGTGATTACAAAACATCAGATAGATATTTTGAACTTTCACAAGAAATATACTTAGTACAAACAATGGATATATTAACAATACAACCACTAACCGCTTTCCTTAGAGATTTGCAATCAAATAATAAATTAGTTCAGTCAAAACTAAAAGCAGTAGTAAATAAAGCAATGAAGGTTAGAGGACTAAGCACAAAAGCAATTATTGGCGGAATGTCATGTTATAATAATCCTGAAATGTCATATATGAGAGAATTGTTTGACAAAGAAAAAATACAAACAATAGTAATACCATTTGATGAAGACGCCTTATCAAAATATTTATCAGGAATGGTAGATTGCTTTGTATCTACAAGTGGATATTCAAAACAATTTTTAGTAGAGCTAAAAAAACTAGGAGACCATGTGTATCCTTTGATAACAAACAAATTTAAACCAGAATATACAAAGAAAAATAAAGAGAAAAAAGAAGAAACAGATGAGTGGGATTTTTAGAAGGATTTACCTAAGAGCAGTATAATTAAGAACTATATGTGAAAGGAGAAAATAATGGAGCTAATCATAATGATAGTGCTGATAGCCATAGTGCTTGCGCTTGTTGTATATAATATCGTTATAAGTAAAAGAATTAAAAACTTCAAAGATATAAATCAAAAAGTAACAAGCTTAAATGTATTGCAAGACTTTATGGCAACCATTGGAGAGGATGGCTCAGTAGACGACAAGATACAGAAAATAAACGATATATTAATTGAGCAATATGCTATAAAATATTCAACAATAGTAGCTTTTGATGGCTCAGAATACGTAGTTAAATCATCAAATGTAGACAAAAAACACTGGGATACTTTAAGAAACTTACAAGAGGAGGAAATATTTAAAGATAGCATAGAAACAGCAAAATCAAAATATGTAACAGTAAATACAGAGGAAGAAAGATTGCCATACCAGAAAATGGAATTTGGAAGAGCAAAATCAGCAATGTTCTTCCCACTATATATAGATAATGTCTATATAGGATATTGGATAATAGAAAGTGGAATTCTACATGACTTTGATAAAATAGATACAACAGTATTAGAAGTAGTAAAAAATAATATAATTTCAGTAATAAAAACAATAGAAAGTCAAAGCATAGTAGAAAATATAGTTAGAGATGACTTGTTT
>CARDEQ010000056.1:0-8600 GCA_948958005.1 uncultured Clostridia bacterium | reverse complement strand
TGATTTTAACTGTGTTAAAGCCGCTGTGCAAAATGGTGCAGATGCAATATATGTTGGTGCTTCTTCATACAGTGCACGTGCATCAGCCAGTAATTTTACAATAGAAGAACTAAAACAGGTAATAGAATATGCTCATGTACGTGATGTAAAAGTACATTTAGCTCTTAATACATTGATTAAAAATAGTGAATTTTTTGATGCAATATCTATTGCTGAAAAAGCTTATGAATATGGAATTGATGCAATCATTGTTCAAGATTTAGGTCTTGCCTTGAAGTTAATTAAGTATTTTCCAAAACTTCCGATTCATGCAAGTACTCAAATGACAATTAATAATTTAAATGGAGTTAAAAACTTAGAGCGTTTAGGTTTTAAAAGAATAGTTCTCGCAAGAGAAGTTTCGCTACAAGAAATTGAATATATATGCCGTAATACAGACACTGAAATAGAAGCCTTTATACATGGTGCTCTTTGCATTAGTTATTCTGGTCAATGTCTAATGTCTAGCATGATTGGTGGTCGCTCTGCTAATCGTCGGAAGATGTGCTCAAGCCTGCCGCCTTCCTTATGAATTATTGCAAAATGATAAAGTTATAGATAGTGGATATCTTTTAAGTCCTCGTGATTTATGTGGACTGGAATTTATACCAAGTCTTATAGATGCAGGTGTTACTTCTTTTAAAGTGGAGGGCAGATTAAAGTCTCCTGAATATGTTGCAATTGTAACAAGGATTTATAGAAAATATATAGATATGCACTTATCCTCTGCACCTTTTGAAATTGAGCTAAAAGACAAAATTGATTTACTTCAAGCCTTCAATAGAGGAAATTTTTCAAGTGGGCACTTAAGTAGGGATGCAAACCAAGATTTCGTTTGCAAAGAAAAGCAAAACAATATGGGGATTTATATTGGAAATGTAGCAAACTATAATGATAAAAAAGGTCATATAACTCTAAATTTAAATGAGTCTCTGGCTCTCGGAGATTCTATCACTCTAGAAAATGAACCGACAAAATATAGAGTTTCAGAGCTTATGTTTCAAGGAAGCAATATTCCTTTCGCTTGTAATAATGAATTAATCACAATTGGAAGAATGAAGGGAAACATTAGACCTGGAGATAAAATATTTAAAATAACCAGTAAAAGGCTATCAGACGAGGCACGATTAACCTTCTCTGGCAAAGAGTTTAAAAAAATTAAATTGCAATGTAAAATCACCGTAAAAAAAGATATTCCAGTCTCTGTTTCAATTATTCCTCTTAAGGAATATGATAGTTATAAAAATATTAGTGTGAATATGCAATCTGAAATAATTCCAGAAGTTGCTATAAATCAGCCTATTACGAAGGAAAAACTTATAACCCAGTTTTCAAAAACAAATGATACACCATTTGAATTTGCTAATATTGATATTGATTTAGATGATGGATTATATATACCACATTTGAGTCAGATAAATAGTTTAAGACGTGAGGCCTTAGAAAAAATGGAATTTCTAGTAGCAAGAAAATTCACTAGAGTTCCAATAAAAGTAATGAAAAAAACCTTTGAGCAAAAACCACATACTGGCACAAAATTTTCTTTACTTTTATCACAGATTAATCCAGATTTTAAATATAACAAGTTAGAAAAGATAGATAGAGTATATATACCTCTTCGCTGTTTTCGTAATGTTAAAAATAAACATGCTATAAAAACTTTAACTTCTAAATTTGATACATATATATATTTGCCTGCTGTTATAAATTTAAATTATCTAAACTTGCTAGACAGCTTTATTGCTTCCTTTGTCGCTTCATATGATATTAAGGGCTTTGTATTTTCCAGCATTGGTGAGCTTCGGCATTTTACAAAATGAAAATTATAGAAATCTTGACTTTATAGCAAATTATACTTTAAACGTGTTTAATGATTATACTTTAAATGACCTTACGAAATATAATGTCAACACTGTTACATTATCACCTGAATTACAAAAAACAGATATTCAAAACATATCCTCTAATGTTAATAAAGAATTTATAGTGTATGGTAAATTAAAAGTTATGACTTCGAAATACTGCTTACTTGGTCAATCTAATGGCTGTTACCCTAAATGTGCTGCAAAGTGTAGAGATGGTGAGAATGATTATTACTTAAGAGACCGAATGGGACTTTTGTTTAAAGTTATCCCAAATAGTCTGCAAACACTTTCGAATATATATAATTCAAAAATTCTATCACTTCAATATTCTGACTTAAATATTGATTATGCACGTATTGACATATTGGAAGAAGATATAGAGGAAATAAATAATGTAATTAGAACAGTTAAATCTGGTAAACGTTTTGAGGGACCAAATTATACAAATGGAAATATGAATAGAGCCGTATAAATAAAATGAGCATACCTAAATGCTCATTTTATTATGTCTTTAATTACTTCTCCTGCTATAATTAAACCTGCAACAGATGGGACAAAAGAAATACTCCCGCGGCGCATGCTCTTCTGTTTCTATTTTTATGGGCTCCTCTTTTGAATAAAGCACTTTTAATTTATCAATATTTCTCTTCTTCAATTCTTTTCTTATAACTTTTGCTAAAGGACATACACTTGTCTTATAAATATCTTCAATTTCAAATTTTAAAGGCTCTAATTTATTTCCTGTTCCCATCGACGATATTACTGGTATATTAAACTCCTTACATTTAGTAATAATTTCTATTTTAGCTGTAACTGTATCTACACAATCTACAACATAAGATAAATCTGTTTTAATTATATTGGACTTAGAATTTGTAAGAAAAAACTCCTGATAAACTTCAACCTCTGCTTCTGGGTTAATTTCTAATATTCTCTCCTTCGCGACATCACTCTTATATCTTCCAATAGTCTTTCTTGTTGCAATCAATTGCCTATTTAAATTAGTCATAGCAATTTTATCATTATCAACCAAAACAAATCTGCCAATTCCAGCCCTGGCTAATGCCTCAACAGTAAATGATCCTACTCCCCCAATTCCAAATACAGCTACCTTTGAATTATTTAATTTTTCAACACCTTTTTTACCTATTAATAACTCAGTTCGCGAAAACTGCTCTAACATATGAACTCCTCCTCTTTTACTTGAGCCTTCTATACTAACTAAATAATTGTTTTACTTATGTATAATTCCGAATTAAGTTAGAATATATACTTTTCCAGTATATGCATCTAATTCTATCATTTGTCCATCTTTTATCTCCTTTGTTCCATTTAATGTACATACAATACAAGGCACATTAAATTCTCTAGAAATGATGGCTGCATGACATGTAATTCCACCTTCATCTGTTATAAATCCAGCTGCTTTTTCCATTGCAGAAACGTAATCAGGGGTTGTCATGGTTGCTACAATTATATCTCCTTTTTCTACTTTATAAATATCTTGATATGTATTTAAAACTCTAGCTATTCCTCTTACCTTTCCTTTATTTGCAATACTTCCTAAAATTATTTTTCTATCAGATTTTTCTTCTTCAGCATTTAATGACTTATAGGTTCTTGCTATTTCAGCTTGTAATTCTAAGCTTTCATTTCCAAATACAGTTTGAACCTTTCCATTAATCCAAATCATAGCAAAGCCATCTTTTCTATTTTTAATTACGTTTTTTATTTCTTTGCCCATAATTCCTTGATTTTTTAAAATATGTAATATTTCTTTATCATCAAGCATAATCAAATCTTCAACTATAATATCAGTTCTATTAGAAATCTCTTTGAAAATAGTATGTCTCCCTAAATAAAATAAATTATCTGAATACTCTGTTGTATATGTCCTCAAAAAGATGAAATCTCTTATGGCTTTAATTAGTTTTTTAGTTTTTTCATTAAAATTATATTGTTCTAATATTCTTTCATATACAATGTCATTATTTTTTCTAACATTATTAATATTTTCAATTTTTGCTTCAATATCATAACTTATTAAAGTATTTAATCTTGATAAATAATCCTCTTTTGTAAAAGCTGTATCTTCAAATTCTAATGGCCCTTTTATCCATGAATATTTTTGAATATGTTGGTCAATTAGTTCCTCTATATCCTTTCCCCTCCTCATCTCCAATGCTATTTTTAGTAAATCTAATGGTTCTTCACTATATGAAAGTGGAAAATAATTAGGACATGTAGAAATTTTCGAAAATATAATCTCAATATCTTTTTTAGTAAACTTTGTATCGATTAATTCTTTTTCTAATCTATCTATTAAATAATCATCTGGTCGTGTCATTCCAGGTATAAATGTTTTGATATATATATCATTAAATTTTTTCATTTCTTCATATAATTCTTTAAAACTTAGTATTTCTAAATTTTTATTTTTCAAATATTTTAAATAAGCCTTAACCTCCTCGACCATATCAAATTCTATTTTTGCAAATTTTTCAAAAAAGTTAATATCATTTTGTAAATAATTATCAAGTTTTTCACATAATATTTCAAAATCTGAATCCAATAAATATTCATCACCATTTAAGCATAAATAATTCTGAGTTGCAATTTCAAATCCTAATAATTCGTTTTGGTATTTCTCTAAACTTGCATAAATTTCTGTATTTTCTACAAACCAATTAAACCTTCTAGAAACATAAAATTTCCAATTTCCACTCTTCTTTATTTTATCTACTAATTGATTTCTCTTTATTGTAGTAATAGGCCTACATTGCAAAATATATATTTCATTATTTTCAATCCCCCATTCGATATCCACTGGAAAACCATATAAGCTTTCAATTTTCTTAATTAAATTAGATAATTCTAAAATAATTTTATCATCTAATTTTTGTAAATTTCCGTTTTTAACTTCTAACCATTTATTTATTTCATTTTCTTCAACTAATTTTGTTTTCTGACAATTTATTGTTTTACTTATTATTCTTTTATCTGATTTATCTATTATATAATTATCTGGAGTCACCTTACCTGATACAATAGCTTCTCCTAGTCCTAAAACACTTTCAATAACAATTTCATTTAGATTATTATTAGTTGGATTTATTGAAAATGCTACTCCAGATACATCACTTTGTATCATTTTTTGCACAACAACAGCAACTGTTATATCAGCTGATGTATCATTTTTTATTCTATAAAAAATGGCTCGCGAACTAAAAATCGAACTCCAGCATTTCTTTATGTTTTCTAAAATATTTGTTTCATTTACATTTAAAAAAGTTTCTAATTGTCCTGCCCATGAATGGCTTTTTCCATCTTCTGAGGTTGCTGATGACCTTACTGCCACATATTTACAATTTAACTTTTTATATCCTTCCATGATTTCCTTCTTAATAGTATCCGAAATATAGCATTTTGAAATAATTGAGACTATTTCCTTTGACTTATCTTCTATATCCTTTTCATAATTTACATTACATGTATTAATTATTTCTTGTATTTTTTCTTTAACATTATTTTCATTTAAAACTCTATCAAATACCTCTGCCATAATTATATATCCATTCGGTATATTAAACTTATTTTGATACATTCTTGCTAAAGATAAACCTTTTCCTCCTACAATATCATTTTTACTAATATCTTCAAAAAATTTTATATTCACATTCATTCTCCTATCAAATCTAAAATTACACTTTCCCAATTTTTTGTAGTTAATACTTTTATTTCCGTTTCTTTATCATCATAGTAATATTCATTTATAATACTATCAAACTTTTTATTTTTTATTTCTTTAGCATTTTTAGCAGATAGTTTTATTGATTTATTATTAATTCCTTTTTCTGTTATTAACTCTTTTATTTTAAAGGAAATTGATAAATTACATATCTCTTTTTGTATAAGACTATTGAAATAACTCATAAATGTTGCAAATTCCTCATTTGACGCATCTCCATAAAATACTATATTAATGCAATTTTCTTTTTCTTCAACCTTCTCTAAGTTTTTCTTGAATAGAATAATTTTATTTATATCCATAAATTTTTTACTATCATACTCAAACATTAATACATATCTTTTCATAGTTCTATTCCTCCATCCTCCTTAACTGTCAATCTTGAGTTCAACTTTTTGATACACTGTGAAATTCTATCTGAATTTTCCCAGTTTCCTAAAATAATATTTTTGTCATTATCTGCTACTTCTCCAATATTAGATGGTGCAATAAATACAATGTCAAGTCCTAACTTTCTCATTCTTTCTTTATTGTCTGTATACATTTTTAAATCTTCCTCTTGAGAATCTCCTCCTACTATTATAAAGGGAATATCATATTCTTCTATTAATCTTTCCATTATCATTAATACTGATTCTGACTTAGAATGTTTTTTAGGTTTTATATCACATTCCTTCCCATAAGAATCATAATAAGTAACAGTTTCTATATCATTGCCCCCAAACATTTCTTCTATTTGCTCACTTACTATTGCTAAATCTGTTCTAGTTATATCTTCAAAAACAATATTATACATACTAGTAACTTCTGGACTTATTTTTCCTGTATATTGTCTAGCAATAGCTTCTATTTCTGCCCTTTTTTCTAATATCCTAGTGTCTAATGTTAATAATTGACTAGATTTATCATTTCTAATAATAAATCCACAATATTCTGCAACTACTCCATCAAATAAATCAGGAAGTCCATAATTTTGTGCTAATTCGTAAAGTAATTTATACTTACTTTTAGCTGCCTCAAATGATGAGCCTGTAATCATTATTATTCGTACATTCGAACTGGATTTTGATTGCAATGCTATAATTGAATCAAAAAATCTTTTTACATTCTTTGCTCCTCCCCTTAATAATAAATCTGTTGTTCCAGAATAGTCTAGAAATAAAGGTATAACTTTCTTCTTATTAATCTCTTTATATTTTAGTATATCACCTGGTTCGCATTCTAAAATTCTACATATTTTATCTAATGTACTAAATCTAATTGCAGAAATATTTCCATTTTTGATATTTGACAAATTTACTGTGGAAATACCTACTGCTTCTGCTAATTTTACAAGTGTATATCCCTTTTCCTTCATTATTTCATCCAAATTTGTAACAATTGCCATAAATTATTACCTCCATTTTAATATATAAATTATATCATTGCAGTAAGCATTTGTCAATATAATATCGTTTTTCATTATGTTTTATTTGTTTATCATATTTTGATTTCGTTTTCTAAGATAAGTAACAGAAGCAGTAGATATGGTAAGAAAACAAGTACAAGATAAATTACCAAGATATAAGAATTTAAAAGATTTGTTTTTGGGACACAATATGAAGATGTTAAGTGCTTATACCTAGCTTGTGCCAATATATACTATTTAATAAGTGGAACACAATTTTGGAACTCGATGGCTATAATACCTTATGATACTTTCTGGATTTGAAGCAAAATAAATAACTGTCATGTGAGACAGTCATATCAATACTTAGCGCTATTCTGTGATGCTATATAATAGTATAATCATATTCAATATACAAGATAACTATGGGAATTTGGTAAAAGCCAATATCCCCTCTATTACAGAAATTGAAAAGTCCCTTACACAAACGAATTGTTCATATAAGGGAATAATGGCTGGGCTGTCAAAATGTAACCCCTTTCAACCTCTCTATTTCTGCGAAAAAATCGACTTTCATACTTGTTGGGACACATTTTTGGAACTCATTTTGTTTACAATTATTTATGTTTTTAAATTATTCCATTCTCCATAATTGATATTTGCCTGTTATTTCATTAACATCTTTAGTATTGCCATAAATAATAGCACCTAAATATTCCAATTTGTCGTTTTCTTTTGAACTAATTGAATTTACTAATTCATCATCAGTTCTAGTATCTAACATATCTCTAGGATAATCAGCTACTAATAAATTAGGATTTTGTTTTGCTAAATCTATTGCATTTTTTAATTTTCCAGATTTAACTTTTGTTATTATAAATGGAAACTGACTAATACCTAAATGTCCAATTCCCGTTTTATCTTTAATTATTGGCTTTCCCATTATTTGTTCATTTGAATATTTTTCTATTGAAATTGCTAAATGTCCTATTACATTTAATGCTACCTCTGGCTCAACATTTGAAGCAACGATTCCTACTATTTTTTTGTCTTCATAATTCATATTTTTATTCTCCTTTATTTAAACTTTATCTATTCTTAAACAAAGGAGTAGAAACATTTTCTAACACTTCTATTTTAGCCCATAGTTCTCCACCATGCATTCTTCTCGAATATCTTTCCAAACTCCTCACCTCCAGCCTATTTCTGTTTTTATATCATCTGTAATTACTGCTATATCAATATCACTATCTTTATGTTCTGTTCCTTTTGCATAAGATCCAAATAATATTATTGCTACCGCATCATAGTTTTCTTTTACAACAGCAATATATTTATCTACTATTTCTGCTATTTCTTTGTTTATTTCTACTTTAACATTATTTCTAACCATGCTTTTACCTACTTAATTTTATTTATTTGTTCTTCTGTTAATTCTATATTCAACTTTTCTGATAAATATAATAAATCATGAGTTTTTGGAGCATAAGAATCTCCTTTATTATTTTTTGCATATAGTGCCTTTAATAATTTCTCTATAACCATTTGTCCTAAAAATAGA
>CARDEQ010000055.1:0-8600 GCA_948958005.1 uncultured Clostridia bacterium | reverse complement strand
TACCTTTTCTATACCTCTTGCCTCTTTTAAGGTACTTTCGAGTGGTATTAATGTATCTAATTTCCTTGTAATTTTAGTATACTCTCTTTTCATCCCTGATAAATCTTTTTTTTCTAAACAGTCATTCCAATTTTCAATATACTTTCCTACTTTTTCAACTCCATCTACTTGCTTCATGAAATCCTCTTCTATTTTGCTAGATATACAATCTTTAACCACATTTTTACTTTTCTTTATTACTTTAGCTGTTGATGATTTTATTAAATTATTATCTTGTGCTGATTTTACAGCTGTATCTACCATTTTCGAAGCTGTATCTATTATTCCTCCTGATTTTACAGCTGTATATGCTTGTGAAACTGTATCAAACTTCCCTGTAAAAATTCCTGTTATGCTTTTTCCTATATTAGCTGCTGCACTTATTGCTGCCTTTATTCCCTCTTTAAATCCATCATTAAGTATCACATTTTTTATTCCAATTATTTCATCTTCAATTGCATTTGGAAGTATTGCTCTTAAAGCAATATCTACTCCTGTATTTATTACTTTCCCTAAAGTCCCTTCCAAAAATTTATTTTGCTTTTCCCCTATACTGGCAATTATTCCAGCTTGTATAGTATTATTTAAATCGTTTTTTACTTCTCGACTTTCTTCTATTTTATTCTTTTCTAACTCCATTTTAAACCTCACTTCTTTTTAGGATTTTTTATAATTTCAGATTTAGTCGTTTTTTATTTACATATTTAATTTATTTGTAACTTTTCTATTATTTTAAGATACTCTTTTTTTATCTTTTTACTTATATAAAGCTTGTTTACATTTTTATTTATTATTAGATCATATCTACAATCATAATGTAACACGCCTATAATTTTAAATTTAAAAAATAGTATTTCTAATATTTTCATATTCATTGTATACTTACTTTTTTTGTTATATACGATATATATTTTGTCTTTTTGATTTTCTTTGAGTGTATTAATTGTCTTTTTGATTTCTATTAAATTTCCTCCAACTAAGCAAATAACCTTTGTACTTAGTTCTGATATTACATCAACTAATATTTTATACCTGCTATCCATTATTGTATCTATTAAAATTATATCATATTGTCTTTTTAGTTCTAATAGCATCTCTTGTATTCCAGTTTTACTTAAAATATAGTTAGTGTCAAATATTAAATTCGCATTTGATACTATATCAATTCCTTTTTCTACTTTTACAATAAGCCTTTTTATATTTTTTTCCTTTAATCTAAATTCATTTAAAAACTCCTCCTCTTTTACTTTTTCTCTTATCTCTTTTGGAGCTCTGTTTACTCCGAAAATTGAATGCAGATTGTTATTTATCAAATCAAAATCTATGATTAATATTTTTTTAGATTTAAAAATTTTTGAAAGTATTGATATAAAACTTGTCTTTCCGAATTCCAGGACTACCTATAACCGTTATAATCTCTTTTTTCTTCTCCCTCTTTTTAAAAATATTTTTTATATTTTTTCTAATTTTATCAAAATTGAGCCAAGCTCTATTTCTATATTGCATTTTTATTTTTTCCTTTTGTATTTTGCCTTCCATATTATTTCTATCTTGTTCTATTTCTTGCAAGGTAAATATTCTTTGTTTATTTATGTATACATTTCCAATTAGATATTTTATAACAATATCTACATAATTGTTTTTATCGTCAACTATTTTTGTTATGTTTTTTATATTTTTTAATTCCTGTAATTGTTCTGCTATAAGGATTACTTCTATATCATTTCTTAATATTATTATACTTCTAATCAATTCTTCTATATTTAATTCGCCTATTATATCTTCTTTTAATATAACTATATCTATATTTTGATATTCTTCAAGTGCTTCTATTATTCCCTCTTGATATTGTATATCAGTTCCCGCTATTTCTATATCCTTTTGCATTCTCAATATATTATTTAATTCTTCATTTCCTATTGCTGTTAATATCCTTTTCACTTTAACTTATAATCTCCTTCTCAAACTCATCTGCTTCTATTTTGGTTAATATATGGTCATCTCCTACAAACATTAAACACTCTCCTCTCTTTAAAGTTTTTATTTCAATTCTTTCCTTCTCTGATAAAGATGAATGTTCGCATAATATTTTTATGTTTTCCTCCTCTAGTGAAAAAAACGTCTTTATGCTTGAATTATTCAATATACTTTTTCCATAAGTTCCGATTTTCTAAACTAAAAAGATCTGATACATCTTGTGTTATCGCAACTGCACTTCCTCCATATTTTCTTATCGTTTTAAATATTCTATATATAAAGCTTGCTACATACTTATTTGATGTTACCCCAATTAGTCTCCATATTTCATCCAAATATATTGCTTTTTTTGTACTTCTATCTGCTTTTATCTTATCCCAAAAGCACTCAATAAATAAGAACATTCCATATTTTATATTTTCTTCTCCTAATTCATAAATATCAGCTATTATTAACTTATTGTCAATTTGAACATTGGTATAATTATTTAGAAATTTTAAGGAGCCTTTTATAAAAGGAAGCAATTTTATTTTAAATAATTTCGTTTTTTCTGTATCTCCAAGAATATTGTATAAATCCTCTAAAATTGGCATATCTTTACTTGTTTTAAACAATTTCTTACCTGCAAGTTCTTTATATAAAGTTTCATCATCAAATGTTATATTTTTTAATTTATAACATTCTATTATCTTTTCTTCTATTATTGCTTTTTCTTCTTCATTCATATCTCCAAAAATCAAATTAAAAAATCCAACTAATTTTCCGCAATTTTGTCATTAAAAATCCTTGGTTTGTATCTTCTACACTTTCCTTTCTAATATCAAATACATTAATAAAAGTATTTGAAGTAGGTCCAATTTTCAAAAATGTTCCTCCTAAGTTTTCACATATATTAATATATTCTCTTTCTGGATCTATTATATATTGTTCTATTCCAAGCATTCTATTTCTAAGTATTAAAAGCTTAGTATAAAATGATTTACCGTGCACCACTTGTTCCAAAAATGCATATATTTGCGTTTTTATATTTTTTAGTATTGTATCTATCGATAAAAACTAATGAATTATTATATATATTTGTTCCAATAAAAATTCCGTCTTCATCAAATATCGAGGAGGAAATGAATGGGTATGTTGAAATAAGTCCTGATGTTAATATATTTCGTTTTGCTACATTTTTTATTTCATTATGATTTTGCATAAGTGGTAAAGTTGTTAAATATCCTTGTTCTTCTCTAAAATATGCTCGCCTTGTTTGTATTCCTTTACTCTGCGTTATTCCTTCTACCTTATTTAATAAATATTCAAGTTCTTTTTTGTCTTTTGAAAATACAGTTAAATATATATACATATAATATATTTCTTCCCCATTTACTTGCATTTCTTTTCTTATATATTTTGCATCATTATAACTAAAAGCTGCAATATCTATATCTTGTTTATTCTGGCTATTTTCTTTTAATTCCACTCCGACATTTCCTATATGATATGTTAATTCTCTTATTGTTTTATAACTATCTTGCTTTTCATAAAATATTGCTATATTCATATTAATATTTGTATCTATCAGACTCTTTAAAATCAAATCCTCTTGTTCTCTATAATAATTCACAGCAATTAAACTTGAATAAAACATTTCGTCTATTTCCATAAATTTGGGATTACTTAAATCTATATATGCTGGCGAAATATAGTCTTTATCGGAAAAAGTTCCTTCTTTAAATTTCATTTGTTCGTTTTCTTCTTCACTTTTTACTATTATTCTTTTTATTTTACTCTCTCCTATCTCTTAAAATCAACTAATATATCTTTATTATTGCTTTCTTTCTATAAATATCTATGACAAAAAATTTTTTCTTGAATTCAAGAATGTGAATAATATTTTTCTTACTTCCTCTTTAGTGTATATTTCATTTGCTATGTTCCCACATCTTGAAAGGCATTCTTTTATTTTAAAGAATCTTTCATTTAGTTCTGAAATTATTATTTCTTCTTTTACTATTTTTGATTTGTCTCCTTGTTCATATTTTATAACTATATAAAAATTTTTTGATGATGATTTTTTTTCATTATTCAAATTTGTTATAAAACTAATATACTTTTCTGAAATTTTATAAAGCTTCAAATTATTTTCCTTTTTTACAGTTTCTTTAATTTTTGAAATATGTTTTGATAAATCTTCTTTATTGCTTTGTATTAATATTTGTATATTAAAATTACAAGTCTTTAAAAACGTTTTATATGAACTTAAAATTCCTGTTTTCTCCAAATCAGATTTTAGACTATAATTAATTGGAAGCACATTTATAATTTTTATATAAGAATTGTCCTTTAACTGAACAATTCCATCACCTAAAATTCTTTCAAATGGCAACCATTCTTGTAAAGATATTTCCTTTTGCATATTTTTCTCCTTAATATTCAATTTTTGTTTGTTGATTTTTATTTTCTAGAAAACTAATCTTAATCGTTAGTTATTGAATATAAAAATTTTGACTTTAAAATTTGATATTATTATTTTAGCATGTTTTTTAATTTTGTCAAGTATTTTTGTAAAAAATTAACTGAATTTTTTATAGTTTGTCGGATATAATAATTAACATAAAGTTAATATCAGTTGAACTAAGAGCATTATGAGGTTTTTTCTAAAGCTTTGTATTGTTCGTGCAAAGGTGATTTGTAGCTTTGATTTTAGGTTACATCTTGCCGGCGATGAGAGTATATTGTTTGTATGTAAGCTGCATCTCCTTTCATTTATATGTGGTTAAATTATTGGCAATATATTCGAAGTTAAGATTATATTTATATTTAATAGTTTGTGTTATTAGTCCCTCGTTTGGATGAATATGTAAATTATTGGTGTACTTATAGTCGAGCGAAAGATTGATATGTTTGGCTCATTGTTTATTTATATAGCAATATATATTAAATGAGAAGGTTAGGTATATTGGTTCTAGTTGTAGATTGATATTAGTTTTATATGTGTTTATAAGTAAGAAGGGTTTTCTTACTTATAAACACATATTTTTACATAATTTAATTATGGTAATTAAACATCTAAATTCTTTACATATTTTGCATTTTCTTCTATAAATTTCCTTCTTGGTTCTATTTCGTCTCCCATAAGCAAAGTAAATGTCTCATCAGCTTTCATTGCATCCTCTAATTTTACTTTTATTAGTATTCTTCTTTCTGGATCCATTGTTGTTTCCCATAATTGGTCTGGGTTCATTTCTCCTAAACCTTTATATCTTTGAATACTTACCTGATCTCTTTGCACTCCTCTTTCTTCTAGAATTTTAAATGCTCCTGTCAAATCATCCTCGTACCAATATAAATCCTCCATACCTTTTTTTGAAAATTTAAAAAGTGGGGGTTGAGCTAAATAAACATTTCCATTTTCTACTAATGGTCGCATATATCTGAAGAAAAAGGTTAACAATAATGTTCTTATGTGAGCCCCGTCAACGTCTGCATCTGCCATTATAATTACTTTTCCATACCTTATTTTCGTTATATCAAAGTCTGCTCCTATTCCTGCTCCTATTGCTAATATAACTGGTTGTAATTTTTCATTTCCATATATTTTATCAGCTCTTGATTTTTCTACATTAAGCATTTTTCCCCATAATGGAAGGATTGCTTGAAATTTTCTGTCTCTACCCTGTTTTGCACTTCCTCCTGCTGAATCTCCTTCGACTATATATACTTCACATTCCTCTGAATTTTTACTACTACAATCTGCAAGTTTTCCGTGGGAGTGTTGATCCCTCCATTGAGTTCTTCTTTCTTACTAGTTCTCTTGCTTTTCTTGCAGCCTCTCTCGCTCTTGATGCACTTATACATTTTTCAAGTATTGCCTTTGCAACTCCTGGATTTTCTTCTAAAAATGTACTCAAAGCTTCACTCACTGCATTTAGTACAACACCTGTTACATTACTATTTCCTAACTTTGTTTTAGTTTGTCCTTCAAATTGCGGTTCTTTTACCTTTACAGAAATTACAGCTGTCATTCCTTCTCTTATATCTTCCCCAACTAAATTTGGGTCTTTTTCTTTTATAATTCCATGTGCTCTTGCATAATCATTAAATACTTTTGTAACTGCTCTTTTAAATCCTTCTAAATGTGTTCCACCCTCTATTGTATTTATGTTATTTACAAATGTATATATGTTTTCTGAATACGCTGTTGTATATTGAATTGCAACTTCTATTGGAACTTCTCCGTCTTTTTCAATGTATATTGGTAATGGATGGATTTTTTCTTTATTCTTATTCAAATATTCAACAAATGAATTTAATCCACCTTCAAAGCAGAAGTCTGCTTTTTTAATTTTGCTTTCTACTTCTATTTCATTTCCTTCTTCATCCTCTTCTATCGTTTTTTTCACTCTCTGATCTTCTATTACTATTCTAAGTCCTTTTGTTAAGAATGCCATTTCTCTAAATCTTTTTTCTAATACTTCATATTCATATTCAATAGTTTCAAATATTGTATTATCTGCTAAAAATCTTACTTTTGTACCTGTTTTATCTGAATTCCCAACTTTTTCTAATGGTTGAACTGTTTTTCCTCTTTCAAAAGTCATTTTATATATTCCACCATCTCTTTGTATTATAACCTCTGTCCATTCAGATAACGCATTTACTACGGAAGAACCAACTCCATGTAATCCACCTGATACTTTATATCCACTATCTCCTCCGAATTTTCCTCCAGCATGAAGAATTGTATAGACAGTTTCTGCTGCTGAAATTCCAGTCTTAGCATGTTTCTCTACTGGAATTCCCCTTCCATCATCTTCTACACAAATTATATTTCCTTCCTCTATTGTTACATGTATATTTTTACAGTATCCTGCTAGTGCTTCGTCAACACTATTATCAACAATTTCATATACCAAATGGTGTAATCCTCTTACTGATACACTTCCTATATACATTCCAGGTCTTTTTCTAACAGCCTCTAATCCTTCTAGTACTTGTATTTGTTCTGCACCATACTCGTGTTTTACTTTATCCATAGTTTTCCTCCCTTTGCTTTTGACAATTCATATTATATTATTGTTCAAGCAAAAAAATCAAGTCTTTTTTCAAATATTATCTTTTACTTTTCCGTTTTCCACAAAAAATATCTTTTTATTTTCATTTTTCAATTCTAGTTTATCTGTGCAAGTAACTATTACTTGAGTATCCTTCATTTCTTCTAAAAAGTTTTCCCTTCTTTCTTTGTCTAGCTCTGACATAAAATCGTCTAAAAGAAGTATAGGATTTTCTTCTATTTCTTCTCTTATAATATCTAATTCACTAAGTTTTATTGAAAGAATGGCACTTCTATGTTGTCCTTGAGAGCCATATATTCCGAGAAAATCTTCGTCTATATATAATTTTAAATCATCTCTATGTATACCGAGTACTTGTAAATCCTCTTATAATATCTATTCTTCTATTTGCTTGTATTTTTTCTAAAAACTTCTCTTTTGTAGAAAAGTCTGATACATACTCTATTTTTATTTTCTCTTTGTTCTTTGTAATTTGCCCATGTATATTTACTATTCTTTCTTGTATTTTTTTCACAAATTCTTGTCTATATAAATTGATAATTTCTGCATACTCTGCAAGCTTAATTTCCCATATTTCTAGCATTTCTTGACTTTTATTTTGTAATTTGATTTGCTTTAAATAATTATTTCTTTGAACTAAAACATTAGTATACATATTTATATTATGTATATAAGCTGGTCTTAATTGACTTATCATCACATCTAATATTTTTCTTCTTCTTGCTGGTCCATCCTTAAATATGTTTATATCTTCTGGACTAAATAATACTACATTTAAGTTTCCTAGAACTTCGCTCATTTTTTTTACTTTTATATCATTTACTGATATTACTTTTTTATCAGAAATATTAACTTCAATCTCCCCTTTTCTATCTTTTTTTGCAAACTTCACTTCTGCCTTAGAAAAGTCTTGCTCCTTTTTTATAAGTTCTTTATCTTTGTTAGTTCTATATGATTTCCCAATAGCACATAAATAAATTGCTTCTAGAAGATTTGTTTTTCCTTGAGCGTTGTTTCCATAAAATATATTTATGTCTTTATTTAATATTATTTCTTGCTCTTGATAATTTCTGAAATTAGTAAGTTTAATTTTCTCTATGAACATGACTTGTCCTCTTCTATTCTTGAATTCTTATTGGTAATATCATGTACACATAATCTCCTGTTTCGTTAACTGATTTTACTGTTGATGGAGATAAACTTGAACCAAAATCAACAAATATTTCTTCATCATCTATTGCTTTTAATGCATCTAGAAAATATTTAGGATTAAATCCTACCTCTAAGTTCTTTCCCTCTGTTGTTAAAAAAATTTCTTCCTTTGCATCTCCTGCTTGATTTTTACATGATATTACTACCTTCCCTATCTCAATTGATACTTTTACTGGATATTTTCTTTCTTTTTCTATTGTAGACATTGATATTAAGCTTACTCTTTCAAAACATTCTTGTAATTCTTTTTTATTTGTTCTTATTCTTGTTTCCCAATTTTTTGGAATATGAAAAAGTAATACCAAAAAA
>CARDEQ010000054.1:0-8618 GCA_948958005.1 uncultured Clostridia bacterium | reverse complement strand
TAATTAGGTTCTACTCCAACCTTGTTTATTTTATTTTTTCTAGGAGTATAGTATTCAGCAGATGTTACCTTTAATGCTCCACCATTTGATAAGTATATAAGCTCTTGTATAACTCCTTTTCCAAATGTTTTATCTCCTACTATCTCTGCTTTTTCATTTTCTTTAAGTGCTGCAACTAATATTTCTGATGCGCTAGCTGTTGCACCATTTGTTAGTACAATTATTGGTGCTTTTATTGTACTATCTGTTTTAGATTTTGTAACTTCTTCTTTTTGATCTTTATCCATGGTTATTAGGGTTATTTCATTTTTATCACACATTAAATCTGCTATTTCTAATGCTTCGTCAACAAGTCCTCCCCCATTGCTTCTTAAATCAATTATAAGCGATTTTAGTCCTTTTTCTACTAATGTATTATATTCTTCTTTAAAATCCTTTGAGCAGTCCTCGTCAAACGTTGAGATTGATATATATCCTATATTATCTTCTAACATTTCGCTTGATACATAATTCATATGTACATTTCTTCTTGTTACGGTTATTTCTATTTCTTCCTCTTCCCTTTTTAGAGTTAATGTAACATTGGTTCCTTCTTCACCTTTTATATGCTTTGAAAGTTCGTCTAAATCATCTGCTACATATTCTTTTCCGTCAGCTTTTAAAACCTGATCTCCTGCTTTTATCCCAGCTTCTTCTGCTGGTGACCCTTTTATTGGTTCAACAATTTCTACCTTTCCAGTTTCTAAATTTCCTCTTAAATATACACCTATTCCTACAAAGTTTCCAAGTGTCTCTGCTTTAAACTCTTCAAGTTCTGCTTTTGTAAAGTATGTAGTATAAGTGTCTCCTGCTGCTGCAACTAAGCCTTTTAATGCTCCATCAATTAGTTCTTCGTCATTTACTTCTCCTATATATTTTTCGTCTAATAACTCTGTAATTGTTGCAAGTAACACGTCTAATTTTCTTGTAGTTTTGTTATTAGGTAATCCTTTTGGAGATACTACATATTTGATTGAACCATTATACATTAAAACTGTTGTTGCAATGAATGTAATTAATGCAACTACTAAAATTAGCATTATCACTCTATAAATTTTTTGTCTTTTTTCTCTCATAAGAACCTCATCTTTCTTATACAATCTATTTTTTTCAGTCCCCAATTATTACAATATTTTAAATTCACTTAAAGATATTTTCTTTAAGTGAATTTATAGTTTATAGCCTATTATTTACCTAAATACTTTCCTGGATCAACATATGAAGAGCCTGTAATTACACTAAAGTGTAAATGGTAACCTGTTGACCAACCTGCTGAACCAACTTTTGCAATTACATCTCCTCTGTTAACACGTTGTCCTACATTTACACTGATTGAAGCACAGTGTCCATATAAAGTTGTTAAACCACCATGTTGTATCATAAGATAATTTCCATATCCACCACCACAATTACATTTTGTTGAATATGTTTTTGGATAGTCATGATAGCATGCTCTAACTACTTTTGTAACAACTCCTGCTTCTGCTGCAATTATGTTTTAGTTATGTGGTGCTCCAATATCATATCCATTATGATTTGATGTTCCAACTCCTCCTGTTGCAGCCGAACCTCTATAACCAAATCCCGAGGTTATTCTATGTGATGCTGGTACTGGCCATTCTAGTTGTCCTCCTGTATATTTATTCCCTCCATTATTATTTATTGCCTCTTGTAAGATTTGATTATCTACCTCTTTTAATTGTTTATTAAATTGGCTAATCTCATTTTGAAGTTTTTGTTCCTCTGCACTCAATTGAGACATGTATTTATTTTTTGTTGTTTTTCTGTTTATTAATGCTAGCTCTTCATTTTTTAGTTGTTTTTGTTTAATTTCAACGTCTTCCTTCTTTTTCTCTATTTCTTTTTTAGCATTCATAATTGTTTCTTGCTCTTCTTTTATATCATTTAAAAGTTGTGTATCATGCTTTGCAATTTGCTCTAAGATATGATATTTAGAAATAAAGTCTGTCAAGCTTTTTGATTTTAATAATACATCTAAATATGATGCATTTCCTCTTTTTGCTTGTGCAGCAAGTCTTTTTCCTAGTAAGTCATATTGCTCATCATAATGCTCTTCTGCCTCTTTTAGTTTTTCAGTTAATTCGTCTACTTCCTTTTTTAGTTTGTTTACTTCCTCTGTTATTATTTCTATTTCATATTCTTTTTCAGATATTTCGTCATTTAATTTATTGATTTCTGATTGCGTTTGAGTAATATCATTTTTTACTTCATTTTGTTTATCCTTTGCATCGTTTATACTATTTAGAATATCATTCCTTTTATTTTGTAAATCACTTGCAAATGACATTACTGGTACTATAAGTAATATGCAAATGATTAATATAGTCATTATTTTCTTTACCATATGTACTTCCTCCCTCAAAGTTTTTATACTTCTAAGTATCTTCTCATTGAAATTGTACTTCCGAACTATACCTATTCCTGCACCTAATCCAACATATGTTAATATTAGCATTTGGAACATGTCCTTGAAAGTATATAATTTTAAGTTCATATCCTGGAATATTGCTGATTGCATTACCCCATCTGTTACAGTATTATATAGAAGTCCTACAATAAATACTGTAATTATTGAAGATATTAAACCAATTATAATTCCTTCAACAATAAATGGCCATCTTATGAAGCTATTAGTCGCACCTACATATTTCATTATTGATATTTCTTTTCTTCTTGCATGTACTGTAAGTTTTATTGTATTTGTTATTATAAATATTGATATTATTACTAATATAATAAGTATTGCAAAAGTTACCATTCTAATTCCTTTTGTAATTGAAACTAGAGCTTCTATTGTATCATTGCTGCTTCTAATACTTTCTACACCATCAAGCTTTTTTATTTGTTCTTGGACACTAGTGTTTAACTCTAAATTAGTTAAAGTAACTAAAAACGAATCTTGAAAATAGCTTTCTAGTCCTTCAAAATATTCTGACTCCATTCCTAAAATTTCTTTTTGCTCATTTAATGTTTCTGTATTTGAAATATATTCTACTGTGTTTATTCCATCTAGGGCTCTTATTTTATTTTGTATATCTGTAATTTGTGTGTCTGTTACATCATAATCTAACCAGACCTGCATTCCTTGTTCTTTTTCTACTTGTGCTGCTACATAATTTATATTTTCTCCTAATACAAAGAATATTCCAAACATAAACATTGACATACACATTATTGTTAAAGCTGCCCAAGTTGATTTTTTATTTTTTAGTAAGTTACTAAAACCTTCTCCTATTAAATATGTTACAATATTATATCTCACTGTTATAACCACCCTTTTTATCATCTCTAACAATGATACCTTTTTCAATTTGTATAACTCTTTTTTTCATTTTATCCACCATGTCTTTTGCATGTGTTGCAACAATTACAGTAGTTCCTCTCATATTAATCTCATTAAGTAAATTCATGATTTCCCAAGCTGTATCTGGGTCTAAATTTCCGTGTAGGCTCGTCTGCAATAAGCATAGAAGGATTGTTCACTAGGGAGCGTGCTAATGCAACTCTCTGCTGTTCTCCACCTGATAATTCGTGTGGATACATCTTAGCTTTTCCACTCAATCCAACTAATGAAAGCACCATTGGTACTTGTCTTCTAATATGTCTTTTAGTTGCTTTTACAATATACATTGCATATGCAACATTTTCATATACTGTTTTATCTGGTAATAATCTAAAGTCTTGGAATACAACTCCCATACTTCTTCTAAGATATGGCACTCTGCTTCTTTTTAGGAAGGTTGTATCTTTGCCGATTTATTATTATACTTCCCGAGCTTGGTTCCTCTTCTTTTAATATAAGTTTTATCAAGGTAGATTTTCCAGAACCTGAGCTTCCTATTAAAAATGCAAATTCGCCTTTATCTATTGCAAAATTAGCATTACTAACGGCTTCTACACCTGTTGAATACATTTTACTTACATTTCTAAATTCTATCATTTTTTTCCCTCTTCGTATATTTTCTCTCTATAATATAATAACAATAAATTAAGATTATTGCAATAGTTTTTTTTGAGAAAAAAGGATAAATTTTCTTTTATTTATTCTAAATAAGTCGCTCCAATTAGTCCTGCGTCGTTTCCGCATTCTTGCTGTCACAAGTTTTGGAATTTCCTTGTTAAATGTAATATTTTCTTCAGTTAATTTTGTGATAATTTTTCCTAGAAGTAAATCAGCATAATGTACAAAGCCGTCCTCCAATACAAATAGCTTCTGGTTCAAATATATTTATAATGTTTGATAGCCCTATATTTAAATCAGAAATAAATTCTTCAATAATGTCCTTCACCTCTATATCCTTTTTTATTATTTGATACAACTCTTGTCCGACTAGGAGATTTTAAGCCTTTTCTTTGTATGATTTTATCTTTTAATCTTTTCATAGATGCATAAGTTTCAAAGCATCCATATGCATTACAATTGCATCTTGGTCCGTTTTTATCTATGCTCATATGTCCGAAGTTCAAGCCCTGAATATCTTTTAGGTTTTAGTAGTTTTCCGATTTAAAAATACTGCTCCTCCAATTCCTGTACCTAGGCATAAGAATACTGCATCTTCATATTGTTTTAGGCTTCCAAATTCTTTTTCACAAAGTGCGGCACATTTTGCATCATTATTCAAAATAACATTTTTATAATTATAATGCTTTTGTAATATATCTGTTATTTCAAAATTCTCTATTCCAAGATTTTCTGCCTTTACTATATTTCCGCTCCTTAGTGGTGCCTGGTGCTGCAATTCCTACTTTTTCTATTTGATTTATATTTAAGTTTGTCTTTTCTAAAATTTCGTCTATAAAATTTATTATTGTTTTTTCAATAACTTCTTCTATATTTTTTCTTTCTTCTTCTATAAAATCTTTTTCCCTTTTGTAAACTATTTTTTCTTTATCTACAATGCCGTACAGCTATATGACTTCCGCCCAAATCAATACCAATTTTCATTACTTGTCCACTCCTTTTATAGCATTTCTTGCAAGTTCATCACATCTATTATTTAATTCATTATCACTATGCCCTTTTACTTTTATAAAGGTCACATTATGAGTATTTACAAGACTATCAAGCTCCTCCCATAGTTCTCTGTTTTTCACTTCTTCTTTACTAGAATTTTTCCAGCCATTTTTTTTCCAGCCTTCAATCCATTTTTGGTTATAAGCATTTACAACATATGCACTATCGCTATAAATCTCAACCTCACATGGATATTTTAAAAGCTTTAGACCTTCTATTACAGCAGTAATCTCCATTATATTATTTGTTGTATCCTTTTTTCCTCCTGAAATTTCTTTTTTTGCATTATCACACATAAGTATTGCTCCCCAGCCCCCGTGGTCCAGGGTTTCCTGAGCATGCACCGTCTGTATATATTACAACCTTTTTCATATTTTTTTATATTTTCCCTTCAAAATTATTTTTTCGCACTTATTTTACATAAAAGCATTGAATTTTTTTAATTTCTATGATATTATATCAATAAATATTTTTATTGTAAAGGAAATTTCGGAGGTTTTTATGGATAACGTCTTAGCTATAATTCGGTGAATATAACCCATTTCATAATGGGCATCTTTACCATGTGAATGAGGCTAAAAAAGTATTTCATGCAAATTACACAATCGCAATAATTACTGGTAACTTCGTTCAAAGAGGTAATGCTTCTATTGTTGATAAATGGACCAAAGCTAAAATGGCATTACTAAATGGTATTGACCTTGTCTTAGAGCTTCCATGTATATATAGTATATCAAGTGCAGAAAACTTCGCAACTCGGTGCAATAAAAACACTTAATTCATTAAAAATTGTAGATGCAGTTTCTTTTGGATGTGAAACTGATGATGTTTCTGTGCTTCAAGAATTTGCTGATATTTTATGCGACCAACCAGAGGAATTTAAGTCTTTACTATCACATGAATTATCAAAAGGTATCTCTTTCCCAAAAGCAAGGGAAAATGCACTTTTGATGTATCTAAATAATATTAGAAAATCCGCAAATATACTATCTGCCCCAAATAATATTCTAGCAATAGAATATTTAAAAGCACTAAAGTCAACTAGTTCTCCTATAATTCCTATTGGAGTAAAAAGAATTGGACCTCGGATACCATAGTGAAGAAATAATGGGAGAATTTGCAAGTGGAACTGCAATTAGAAAGTTCGCAATAGAAAGAAATTTTTATGCAGTAGATAAAACTATGCCCAAGGTTTGTTATGATATATTAGAAGAAGCTATAAAAAAAGGGCACTATGTTCAAGGTATAGAATGTTATGAAAAAGAGATAATGTTTGTTTTGAGAAATATGACAGTAGCTCAAATTGCAAATTTACCAGATGTAAGTGAAGGCTTAGAAAACTCTATAAAAAATGCAGCAAACTCATGTAATTCACTTAGTACTTTAATGGAAATGGTAAAAACTAAGAGATATACTCAAACTAGAATTCAAAGAATTTTGTTATATGCACTTTTAGGATATACAAAAGAAGATATGGAAACCTCAAAAAAGATAGAGCCATATATAAGAGTTCTTGGTTGTAACTCGAAAGGACAAGAAATACTATCAGAAATATCAAAGGAAAACAAAAAGCTTCCAGTAGTGACCTCAGTAAAGAATTTTACAACAACATGTAGAAATAGAAAACTTCTAATGATGTTAGAAAAAGATATACAAGCAACTAATATATATACATTAGGTTATGAAAATGACTCATATTCAAACCTAGATTACACAACCAAAATGATTACGTACTAAGACGTAATCATTTTTTTATTAAGTTTCTAAGATTTCGGTACTCATGGGGTTCATAAGCCTAATATATTTGAAATCAAAAATAAAAGCCCCTTTATAGGAGCCTTTTTTACTAATCTTTGTCTTCGTCAATAAAATCAAATTCGTCCTTGAATTTCTCTTTGAACATTTCGAATACTTTATTTAATATTTCTTCGTCTTCTACACTTACATAAGATTCTTCTTCTTCAGAATCTGTGTCCTCAACTTGCAATATTACCACTTCTCCTGGCTCATCTTCAGCTTCATCTGTTGGTAATAATATTACATATTCTTCTCCATCTAATTCAACTAAATCTAAAAATTCAAAATTAACTTCATTACCATCTTCGTCGTTTAATACGATTACGTTATCTAATTCCTCCTCGTCCATATTTATTCTCCTTTCAAACTTTATATATATTTTTATAATTGTATCTCTACAATCTTAATGACGGTTTATATACATTTCTAAAATATAAACAGCAGAAATTGTATCCACTATTCCTCTTTTTTCTTTAGGTTTTACCTCTAGAAAATTCATAGTTTTATGCGCTGCAACTGTTGTTAACCTTTCGTCTACTGTGTGTATATTTATATTATTAAACTTGCATTTTAATTTATGTATAAATTTTTTAGTTTTTTCTACTCTTTGTCCTGATGTTCCATTCATATTTATTGGCATTCCAATTACAAAGTCCGAAACTTCATAATTTGTCAACAACTCTTCTAATCTTTTTAACACAATTTTGTCATTTCCATCATAATGTATTGTTTCTAATCCTTGAGCTGTTATTCCTAGTGGGTCTGTTATTGCAATTCCGTACTCTTGCATCACCATAGTCAATTGCTAAAATTCTCATTTATTCGTCTATTCCTATATAAAATCTAACCATTTTCTCTAAAAGCTCGTCTCTTTCTACTTTTCTAATTATATTTCTTGCATCATTATAGCTTGTTATGTATGTTGGATCTCCTGATAGAATGTATCCTACTATTTGGTTTACTGGATTGTATCCTTTCTCATCAAGTGCTTTGTAAACTTCTTTTAATACCTCTTTGTATTTTATGTTGTTTTCATTCTCTACTTTAAAATTCATTGTTTTATCAAAATCCATTTTTTACCTCCTAAGATTTTTTTATTCTTATATATTATTAATGTCACTTTCTTTGCTATCAGCTGTATCTAAATACTCTTCAAGCTTTTTTAACGTTCTTTCCAAGGCTGTTCCTTTATAGTAAGTTGTAATAACAAAGTTTAATCTAGGATTTGTCATTATAACCTTCTTCTTTTTATTATCAGCTAGTTTTTCATTTTCTTCAGCTGTAACAACATCTTCTATTTCTAAAGCTTCTACTTCCTTCTTTAAGTCATTTAAGAAGTCTACCACCCCTTCAAGCTCTACTCCTGAAAATACTATTGCGAATTTTGGCCCCATATATCTAACAAAAATGTATTCTCTTGTTAGCCTGTCCTTTATATAATCGCAAATATCTATTATCATTTGATTTCCAGTGTCTCTGTTTACTTTATTATTTGTTTCTTCTAGATTGGCTATCTTAAACATACATACAGTAGATGTTGTGTAACTGTCTATTGTATGCCTTCCTTTTTCATATAAGTATTCTACTGTTTTAAGATCAGAATATAAATCCTGTCTTGTTAGATTTTCTATTATATTTTGGTATGATACTATCTTGAATATTGATATTATATTTTCTTTTACCACCTCTAAAATTGTTGTATCAACATTGTCAAAGGCGTGCATTCTACCACTTTCTATTATCCAAT